>JAFDJF010000651.1 GCA_019307645.1 Deltaproteobacteria bacterium | reverse complement strand
TTCCCCTATTTCACGCACAAGTTTTATGGCTCCCTTGCCATCGCCGAAAGGAATCACGCCAGCCTCCATTGCCACAGCCAGGGTAGTGCCGGTCTCAATTGTATCCAGCCCGTATCCATTGCATAAAAGCACAAGCTCGGCAATATCATCTAGATCATCGATCTCGCAATTGGCGCCCAAGGCCCAACCAGATTCATACTCCAAGCAGGAGGCATACTCCTCACCACTGGCTGTATGCCAAGTGTTGGAGCATCGGATGATGCAGCCAGGACTACAGGCATGGTTGTAGAGTTCCTTGCCCAAACGCTGTTTGTTTCCCTCGAAAATTGCCTCGCCGGCAATTTTGCCTGCTCCCTCAAAACGACCACTGGTGAAATTACGTGTGGGCAGACCACCAGCTTCGTTGAGGATATTCATGAGAACGGCTGTTCCGTAAGTGTTCAGGGCGCCCTTCGTCTTGGTAAGTGGATGAGTTTGCAGGGCTTCGATCATTTTTTTGCGCCCCTGCTCGAACAAGGCTTTATCACGTATTTCTGTACCGGGAGACCCGGCATCATTCACAACAATAAACTTGAGCTTCTTACTGCCCAATACGGACCCGAGCCCCCCACGTGCGGAATACCGGCTGGGACCTTTGGACATATCGTTGAAAACAATACCAGAGTTACCATAGCCGCGCTCACCGGCAACACCACAACCAGTTATAGAGATTTTCTCGCCGAAGCGTTGATACAATTTGGGGAAAACTTCGTATAGGTTTTTGTCAGCATATTCAGTGGCGTCGAAAAACTCAACGTTGGGTTTGCGAGTCTTGGCATCCCATGTTAGATAAACGCCCCAAAATTTGTCTTTCTCCTTGGGCTGTCCTTCAATTATTAGGGCTTTGATCTGCATGGAGGCCAGGTCACATGCCATAGTCGAACCAGCGTTTGATTCCTTGATGCCACCAGTTAAAGGAGATTTAGCTCCCACGGAGATACGGGACGATGTCGGCGCAGAACTCCCTGTAAGGACTCCAGGGGCAAAAATAAGCTTATTCTGAGGACCGAGGGGATGAGCTAAAGGTGGTATCTCTGCCGCGATAACGGAAGATGTTATGCCCCGACCACCAGTATCCTTATAGGGAGCCGGAGCTTCCTCCATGTGATAAGTGCGATCGGTCATGTTCAAGCGCAAAAATAACGCCATTTACTTATTCCTCCTTGTGCTATTTGAAAAACTACCTAATAGATACTATAGCAGCCAGTCCCCCGCACCCCCAAATAGTCTATACTCCGTTACATTGCCTCAAAATGCCAAGACTGATTCAATTCCCCCTGTATTTCCTGAGAGTGACGGCGGAGCCCTAGCCTAGCCAAGCCTAGCCAAGCCTTCTCCCCCTGTTCGCTAGCTGGAACACCGGGGCTGGCAGTGGCAGCCCCGCGATCACACGGATGCCCTGCCGCTACTCGCCTGTAAATGGATACTGGGGCTGTTTTTACAAGAAGGCCACAGGCTCTCATTGTGGTCGCTGGTCTGGAAGCACAACTGTTGGCCATAGCTCTCTCAAACTAACTGGCGGTCAATGTCCCAGAAATACTGCTAAACACTACCTTCATTCTCGGCAGTGACTATTTCCCGTCAAATCTGGGCGGCCTCTTCTCCAACCATGCGCTTACGGCCTCAACATGGTCCTGCGTCGTCATCATCAGCGCTTCGCCATCGGCCCCTAATTCTAGCGCGACATCAAGTGTTAGGTTGAGACACATGTAGGTCTGCAACTTAATTAGCCTCAGAGCGAGGGGGGCGCTTTCTGCAATTTTACGGGCCAGTTGCATGGTTTCTTCCTCAAGTTTATCAGAAGAGACCAGCTTGCTTAAAACCCCTATCCTGTACGCCTCTTCGGCCTCGAGCCAATCTCCGGTGTACATTAATTCAAGAGCCTTGCTCAGCCCCATAACCCTTGGGTACAACCAGCACGAGCCCGTATTCGGGAACAGGGCCATTTGCGTGAAAGCGTTCCGAAAACGTGCCTTCTCAGACCCCACTCGAATATCACAAGCTAGAGCCCAATCGAACCCGTCTGCAAGCGCCAGGCCGTTTACCATGGCAATTGTTGGCTTGTTCATGTTAACTATTGCTCGGGTTATATGCTGGGGCCGATGCCGGATGAACCGGCGGACCTCCTCTATGCTTTTCTCAGGCATCAGCCTTGTGCCTGGACTTATATTTCCTTCTTTCATGTCAACGGAGGCTGTGAAGGCCCTCCCTTCACCAGTCAATATCATTACGCGAATATCTTCGTCCTCATTAATATCTGCGAAAGCTGCTTTCAACTCATCAAACATCTGGGTGCTTATAGCATTGAGGACTTCAGGGCGGTTCATGGACACTTTTGCAATGTGGTTCTGCTTGTCCACGATAATTGTCTCGAATTTCATTTCATCCTCCTTCGGTATTATTTAAGGGCCTTTCTAA
>JAFDJF010000650.1 GCA_019307645.1 Deltaproteobacteria bacterium | reverse complement strand
AGCCGTTATTGAGATAATCCAGTGCCTCGTCAACTGTAGCATTCCTGTGAACAATCATATGGAGAGCTTTGACAATTTTGGTCGGATTTTCATGCTGGAAGACGTTACGCCCAATCGAGGTCCCTGATGCTCCGGCCTCCACCGCGCCTTTGACCATTTCCAGTATATCCCTATCCGAATCCATCTTCGGACCGCCTGCGATAATAACCGGGATATGACAGCCTTCAACTACCTCGCGGAAGGTATCAGGGCTCCCGGTGTAAGAGACCTTGACAATGTCGGCACCCAGTTCCGCGCCCAGCCTGGCGGCGTGTTTTACGCCATCCGTGGCATACTCGTCTTTGATTTTTTTGCCTCTCGGGTAGATCATGGCAAGAAGCGGCATCCCCCATTCAGCGGCTTCTTTGGCCACTTTTCCCAGATCAGCCAGCATCTCTTTTTCCTGGTCATCTCCGATGTTCACATGGACGGAGACGGCATCGGCACCCAGCTTAATGGCCTCTTCAACAGTGCACACAAGAGTCTTGGCATTCGGCTCCGGGCAGAGGGATGTACTGCCGGACATGTGGACAATCAATCCCATGTCCGGCCCGCCTCCACGATGACCGCTGGCAACAATCCCTTTGTGAACAACAACGGCATTGGCACCTCCATCAGCCGCCTGGCTCATGGCCTCCTTCATATTAGTAATGCCTAAAATAGGACCAACGCTGACCCCATGATCCATTGGGACAATGACGGCCTTTCCGGTTTCCCTGCTGATGATTCTTTCAAGCCTTATGTATTTCCCGATCATTTTTCCCCTCCTCAGGGCACGACGAAGAATACGTTCGTATTTTTGAGCGTGCCCATAATCTAAAGTTTGATTGTTTTTAATCGTAAATAGTGATCCGCAAGGACGATCCGAGCCATGGCCTCAAGCACCGGGATGATACGCGGAATCGCAGTCACATCATGTCTCCCGGTGATCTTCAGTTTGGCTGAATTACCTTCCCGGTCTATGGTATCCTGCTCCAGGCTGATGGAAGGAATCGGTTTTACGGCAGCTCTCAGGATAATATCATCTCCATTTGAGACCCCGCCCAAAATCCCTCCGGCCTGGTTTGAAGCAAATCCATCCGGGGTAATGGGATCATTGTTTTCCGAACCCTTCAGCCTGGCCGCTCCAAAGCCGGCGCCTACCTCAATACCCTTGACCGCCCCTACCGACATTACTGCCTTGGCCAGATCAGCCTCCAGTTTATCAAAAACCGGTTCACCCAGACCTGCAGGGCATCCGGTAATCAGGATTTCAACAACGCCGCCAATGGAATCCCCTTCTTTTCTGGCCCTGGAAGCGACGTCTTCCATCTGTCCGGATGCAGCAGGGTCCGGACAGTAGAATGGACTATCATCTATGAGGTCCAGATTCATGTCCCCCGCCCTGATTCCTCCCAGTTCAATGGTATATGCCGTAACCGTGATGCCTTTGGTCTCTATGATTTTGCCGGCGACTACCCCTGCAGCAACCCTTGCAGCGGTCTCGCGCGCCGAGGCCCTTCCCCCACCCCTGAAATCAACGTGGCCATATTTTTTGTGGTAGCTGTAATCCGCATGACCGGGCCTGAAAAGCCGGCGTAGAATCTCGTAAGGTCTGCTGTCAACATCGCGGTTTCGGATAAAAAGTGTAATGGGAGTCCCGGTGGTTAGGTCCTCGAACACGCCGGACAAAATTTCCACATGATCCTTTTCTTTCCTGGGGCTTTCAAAGGATCGTTTTCCGGGCCTGCGCCGCGCCATATCCCGCACAAAGTCCCCAGATGACAGACGGACATGCGAAGGACATCCGTCAACAGTCACACCCACGCCCTCTCCATGCGACTCACCAAAAGTAGTTATCTTGAATATCTGCCCAAATGAATTTCCGGCCATTTTATCATCCTTGTTATTAACTCAGGTTGTTAGGTTCACGGTTAATCCCGATTTTATCGGAATTGTCGAACCGTGGGGATCTCTTTTTAGAGCCCGCATATTTGTGAGCCGTTCAGGCAAGGTTTAAGGTGTAAGGTATAAGGTGTAAGGTTTAAAGAAAAACGCGTCTTCAATTGAATCAGGACCCTGTACCGTGTGCCTTGTCCGTGAACCATTCTTTAAATACGCAATTCGTTTTAAGGGGCCGACAAAGCGTGTCTTCCGCTCCAAGTTCCCCTTCTCTGCCTTTACGTTGCTTGAAATCCGGGCTTGGCGGGTATAATCGCAGCCATCATTTTTGATGCGGCTTCCAAAAAGAGACCCCCACGGCCCGACAAGTATTATTGGTAAGGGTTCACACAAAAATAAATTCACATTTTTGGCGCTCAGATTTTGGTTAGGTTTGGTAGATATTTAAGAGCAAAAGACGCAGTGGTTAGGTTTGGTAGATATTTAAGAGCAAAAGACGCAGTAATAGTGGACTATTTCAAGGTTTTTGCTCTTCAAAATCTGCCAAAAATGGCCTGAAGATGAGATGCCAAAATGTGAAGTTATTTTTGCGCGAGCCCTAAGGACCTAAACAGTTACAGAAACAGAAAAAAATTTCAATGGGATAAAATCTTTGCCAGACCCAATAAAAAAGCCGGAGGCTGTTTTCTGCCTCCGGCTTGATAATGACATAACATCGATCAATCCATAGGCAGAAAGCCCCCAAAGAAGCAAAAGTAAAAATAAAAGCTTTGTGTGGATTGACTGTTTCTGATTTTTTCCATCTGGATTTGTTCCCTTTGTTTATATTTCTATTATTTCTAAATCAAATCATATGGATTGTCAAGAATAATTTTCCCTGGCTTGGATTATGCTTAGGGTTCGCTGCATGTGCACTTTGACAGAGTGCTTTCAAGAAACCCCGGAATCCTCCGTCCCATGACAACTTGCTCTTCATTTAACTGCGTTGACTGATCCGGGAATTTGGACGATAATGGTGCCAAAGGTCTTATCTGGGAATCTCCTGCATAAAGGACATTAATAATGATGA
>JAFDJF010000110.1 GCA_019307645.1 Deltaproteobacteria bacterium | reverse complement strand
AAAGAGGGTGTCTACATATGTTCAGATAGAAGGCCACCCTGAGACTGTCAGGGAAGAATTGAAAAATGTTCCCGGTGTCTTCAAGGTTGAATCCGAAGAAAAGGTATCAGACACGATCCTCAGATATCGAGTAGAGTCGGAAAAGGGGACAGACTTTTGTGGGGAGCTCAATGCACTTGCCTTCAGGAATCAATGGATATTGAGAGAGATAAAGACCGCTGAAATGACTTTGGAGGAGATCTTCTTTAAAGTTGTCGCCAAAGAGGGCAAGAGTTAGGGTCGCGGCAAAAAATAATTGCACAAGATTGCGCCGTTTTGTGGCTGTAATGGAGAAGGGGGTACAATGAATTTCTGGCCGATATTCAAGAAAGAGGTGAGATCCTATTTCATGTCCGCCTCTACACATGTCGTTTTAACCGTTTTTCTGGTGCTGTCCGGGTTTTTTTTCTATACAAACATGGCCTGGTTCGAGAAGACCAACATCACGGGTTCGGCCAGTGTTGTTAGCGGTCTGTGGCTGTACTATTTCAATGATTTGCGTTTTTTAATGATTTTCGTACTGCCGCTGTTGACCATGAGGCTTATTGCTGAGGAAAAAAAACTGGGTACGATTGAACTCATCACCACCTATCCTGTGAGAGATACGGAGATCCTGGCCGGCAAATACCTGGCCTGCATGGTGGTCTTTCTGGTTATGCTCGCAGGTACCTTTGTAAACGTCGCTCTGGTGGGACTAATATGGGATTTTTCTGAGATAGCACCTATAATGACCGGATATTTGGGGATATTCCTCCTTGGTTGTGCATTAATTGCCTGTGGTGTTTTTGTTTCATCTCTCACGGACAACCAGATCGTAGCGGCCACAGGTACCATGGGACTGTTTATCTTATTCTGGTTTCTGACCTGGAATGAAGCGATGGGGAGTGATGAACTGATTAGGGTCCTTATCAGGCTTTCTCTGTTTGACCGGGTTTTTGATTTTCTGGAAGGGAAGATTAATTCCAAAGATATCATATTCTTTATACTGTTTACCTGTTTTTTCCTTTTCTTAACGCTTAGATCCTTGGGTTCCAGGGCATGGAAGGGTTTAAAATGAAAGAGATCCGGACATCTTTTTTTCTGAGAAAAACACAATTCTTTGGCAGTTTTTTCCTGATCAGCATTTTGGCTCTGGGGATCGTAATCCTGTTGGAGATCATCAGTTTCAATCACAACCTTTTTATTGACGTCACTCCCGGCAAGATCCATACATTCTCTGACCAGACCAGAAAGATTTTGGCATCTCTTGAAAAGGATGTTGTATTTATTGCCTTCTACAGATTGGGTGATCGCGCGGAACTTGAAGATTTCTTCCAACGTCTTAGTAATTATTCACCCAAAATAAAATATCGGTTGATCGACCTGGAGCGGAATCCCGGAAAGGCCAAACTGTATGGGGTAACCTTTGCTCAGACGATCGTCGAGTATAATGGGAACAGGAAGGAGATCGGCTATCCGACGGAGGAAAGGGTCGTCAACGGTATCCTGAGGCTGGTTCAGGGCAGAAAGAAGAGGGCATATTTTTCCAAAGGACACAGCGAGAATGAAGGCTACTCAGATCTGAAGAAAGGGCTGGAAACCGAAAACTGGGAGGTCGGGGATATATTCCTCATGGAGAACAATGAGCTCACGATTGATGAAACCGTGCTGGTTGTTGCCGGGCCTCAAAAGGATTTTTTAGAACATGAAATATCGAGGATAGAAGAGTATCTAAATCAGGGAGGGAAGGTTGTTTTTTTATTTGAACCTTTCACAGATCTCCCGAATCTGGAAGCCTTCCTCAAGAAATACCGTGTTGTATTGGAGGATGGGATTATTGTTGATAAACAGAGAACATTGGCTGGTGGAGACTATCTGACCCTCCTCATCTCCGATAAATTTCAGTGTTCGGTTACAAAGGGGTTGGGCCCTTCTGCCAGCTTTCTTTTCTCAACAGTGCGTTCTTTGGAGATAACGGAAGGGGATGTCAGTGGCATTTCAGTTTTACCTCTTCTGAGAAGTTCCCATAATAGTTGGACCAAGACCAACATGGAAGACGTGAAAAAGGGAAATGTTGATTTTCAGGAAGGAATTGATACCCCCGGCCCTCTGAAGGTGGGAATATGGGTTATCCTGACAGGTGAGGATCAGGACGGCAAAAAGAAAGAGGGCGAATTGATCTGTTTCGGCGACTCAGACTTTATTACAGATTCTAATTATAAAGTTTTTGCTAACAAGGATCTTTTTCTGAATGCCCTGGGGTGGCTCGCAAGGGACAAGAATCTGCTTTCCATTCGCCCGAAACAGTTTGACTACCCGTATCATTTCTTAAGTGCCGACCAGGCGCGTTTGCTGTTTTGGGTTTCTATTATTGGGCTGCCTGCAGTTTTCCTGGTTGTCAGCGTTGCATTGTCCGTATTCAGAAGAGTTCGAGGATGAGTCAAAAAAAAATTGGCATTTTGATTGTTATTTTTTTGATATTGGGTGCTTATGTCTATTTCTATGAAATAGGCAAAGGAGACAAGAAAGATCGATTTCCTGAAAAGGTAAAGGTCCTGGATATAAACCCTGAAGATGTTCAGGAAATAATAATAAAAAAAGAAGATCAAAGTGTCGCACTCAGGATGGTGGAAGGCCAGTGGAGGATCAAAAGCCCTGTTGATGCCAGTGTCGAAAATGAGAGGATTTCCGATTTATTGTCGTTTTTCGATTACGGGATCGTAAGGGTGATTGATTCGAATCCTTCAGATTTAAAGCAATACGGGTTGGACCAACCCAGGTATGAATTTTGGATCAAGACAAAGGGAGATGAATTGTTTAAGACGCTTTTAATCGGCAGCGATGCCCCCGGCAACATCAGTTGCTATGGCAAAGTTAAAGGCAAGCCTAAAGTGGTACTTCTTGGGATTCGTTACAGACAGGAGATCAAGAGGGCATTAACCGATTTCCTACGCGAGGCGGAGACCAAAGAGTTAAAGGATTCACCGCTTTTGATCAATCGTGAATCACAATAACAGTTTCGCGCTTTGCCAAACCTAACCAAAATCTGAGCGCCAAAAATGTGAATTTATTATTGCGCGAACTACACCATACACCATACACCGTGCACCGCATACCTTAAACCTTTATTCGAGGGAGGCATGGATATGAGTTATGAAACGATAATTTTTAAAAAGAAAGACAATGTCGCTTATATCACGTTTAACAGCCCGGAGAGAATGAATGCCGTCAGACTGGAATTCCTTGAAGAATTTGTTGATGCCTTGCGCGACGTTGAAAAGGACAACTCCATTGGCGTAGTCGTGGCCAAAGGTGCAGGCGATGCTTTCTGCGTTGGTGGGGACATCTCAATGTTCAAGGATTTTGATCTGCAGAGCGGCAGGGCCACGGCAGACGAATGCTTCAGGCTCGGTTCTGTGATGAGAAGAATGGGGCAGCCGATTATTGCATCTGTTCATGGTTTTTGCATGGGTTGGGGCCTGGAGTTTGTTACATTTTCCGATCTTTGTATTGCCGCAGACAATGCCGTATTTGAGCAGCCTGAACTTAAGGTCGGAAGCACCCCCATGTGGGGCGCAACACAGATGTTTCCGTTAATGATAGGGGATAAAAGGGCCAAGGAGGCCGTTTTACTCTCGAAAAGGTTTACTGCGGAAGAGGCTGAGGACTGGGGACTGATTAATAAGGTGGTGCCCCTTGCGGATCTGGAAAATGAAACGGATAAGTGGTGTAAGAGGATACTGAGTATGAGCCCTCAGTCCACGCGGACTGCCAAGATAGCCATGAATGCCTTGCCGGACCTGCTGGGAATGGCCTACAGGCATGCCGTGGCGATCGTCCCGCACATGTGGTCAAGCCCCGAAGGCAGTGAGGCTTTTAAGTCATTTAAAGAAAAGAGAAGACCTGATTTTACAAAGTTTAGGAAAAAATAGACACCAGTTTTGTAGTCGTGTATTACATGACAAGAAAACAGATCCAAAAGAATAATGAGGGAGGATAATATGCCGGAATTAAAGAACGTAACGATTTTAGGCGCAGGCGTTATGGGGTCACAGATAGGGCTTCTGTGTGCGGAGTGCGGATTTAATGTAAAGGTCCGAGATATTGAAGACAAGTTTCTGGATGCGGGGCGAAAGATAATTGACACCCACCTGAGCAAGAGAGTCAAGAAGAAGAAGCTGACCGAAGAGCAGAAGGATGAACTGTTTGGGAAGGTGGTATTTACAACGGATATGAAAGAGGCTGTTAAAGATGCGGACTATATTGTTGAGGCGATTACCGAGGTCATGGAGTTTAAGCATGCGGTATTCAAAGAGGCCTATGAATATGCCCCCAAGCATGCCATATTCGGCACCAACACGTCTGCGTTTCTGATCAGTGAGATTGCATCAGCCATCCCTGAGCCTGAAAGGGTCATCGGCGTTCATTTTTTTAATCCTCCGGGAAGCATGCCGCTTCTGGAGATTATCTACGGTGATGAGACAAACGAAGAAACCATCAAGATTACCGAGGCGTTCAGCAAGCAGATCCGCAGGATAACTGTGGTGTGCCGGAAAGACACGGCCGCCTTTGTGACCACCCGGATCCTGATGGTCATGATCAATGAGAGTGTATGGGCCCATGACTTGGAAGGCGCCGACAAGGTGGAAGTGGATGCTGCGTTGAAATACAGGATGGGCATGCCCATGGGCATGTTTGAGCTTTCAGACGTCCTCGGCGGTGGCGGAATTGAGCTGCACCAGAAGATAGGCCCTTACCTTCAGGAGAAACTGGGAGAGAGCTACAGGAATTCCCCGATCATCCAGAAAATGTACGACGCGGGGGAACTGGGCGTCAAGGTGGGGAAAGGTTTTTATGACTGGACCAAAGGGAAGGTGGAGATTCCGTTTAAGGCTGCGAGGAATTTTGACCCCATCCGGGTGTTTGGCCCCCTGATCAACGATACAGCCAAGATGGTTGAAAATGGTTTTATGACCAAAGAGGAAGTGGACTTAAGCTGCGGAGTGGGCCTTGGTTTTCCGAGGGGCTTACTGAGGATCGCAGACAGCATTGGCCTTGACTGTGTGGTCAATGAGGTCAACAGACTGTATGAGATGTACAAGGAAGAAAGGTATGCGGTATCTCCCTGGCTTGCCGGTCTGGTTGACGAAGGCAAGCTTGGAAGGAAAACAGGTGAAGGCATTTACAGCTATGGCCCCGGGGAATACGAGCTGATCAAGTACCACGCGGATAAGGAAAGCCGGGTTGCCACCATAACGATCAATCGTCCCACGCGGGCAAATTCCCTTAACCTTGATTGCTATACAGAGATCGGCAAGGCCCTGGACGTGTTTGAGGCGGATGATAACGCCAAATGTCTGGTCATTACCGGAGCCGGGAAGGTCTTCTGTGCCGGGGCAGATGTGTCCATGTTTGGCTCGGGAGATACCCGAATGATGGTGGAGGTGCTGCCTCCGATACAGAATTTACTTAACCGCCTTGAGACAATGAGCAAGCCGGTGGTTGCCGCAATAAACGGCGCTTGCATGGGCGGGGGCCTGGAGCTTGCCGTTGCCTGCGATATGAGGATAGCCGGCAGCAGGGCGGTCATTGGCTTTGCCGAGGCGAATCTGGGGTTGTTCCCCGGCACCGGGGGCACGCAGCGTGTAACCCGACTGATCGGACTTGCACGTGCCAAGGAGATGGTGCTGACCGGTCAGAGCATCACGCCGGATAAGGCCCTTGAATGGGGGTTGATAAATGCGGTGGCAGACCCCAAAGAGTTCAATGACAAGGTTGCTGAAATGGCCGGGGCCCTTGCTGACAGGGGGAGTCTGGGTCAGGGTATTGCCAAACGGGTGATGTACTACGGCGCCCAGGCGGATCAACAGACGGCGATCGTCTATGAAGGGGCGAGCTTTCCGCCGGTGATCCTGTCTGAAGAAGCAAATGAGGGCATTACCGCACTCATGTACAGACGTAAGCCCAAGTTCTAATGGAGAAGTGGTCTAAGGTATACGGTGCAAGGTATAAGGTTAAATAGTGCCCGAACGAAAACTGTCTTTTTCGCCGATATCTGCGTTGGGCTCAAATTTTAATCCTCGAAATATTCCAATATATTCCTGCGGTTAAAATATTCGCCCGTCTTGATCTCGACGAAAAATCTTAGTTTTCGTTCAGACACTATAGTATAAATGGACCTTTTCCTTAACCGTAAACCGTATACCTTAAACCTTATACCTTTCTTTAAAGGTACAAGGTGGAAGGTCAAAAGAGAAGTTTTGATCTACCGGTTTTCTTTGGATGATAGAAGCGCTTCTATGTGTTCCTTCAGGTCGGACATCTTGATTGGCTTAGCGAGTACAATGTCCGCTTTTTGTTCCATTGCGGCTGATTCGGGTTCCTTACCATAGCCGGTCATGGCTATGACCGGGATATGCGGCATTTTCTTTTTGAGTGCCGTTACTACTCCCACCCCGCTTATGTAAGGCATGACAATGTCCGTAATCACCAGGTCATACCCGCCTGCGTCCACTTTTTTCATTCCATCCATGCCGTCCGAAGCGGCGATGACCTCGTAACCAAAATAATCTAACTGTTTAATGACCGTTGAGAGGACATCCGGATCGTCTTCGATAACCAAAATTGTTTTTTTCTGGGGAGTTTTTTTCATCGTAATATCCTCGCAAAAATTGTGAAAAGTTCCTCCTAACTCGGTTCGGGTGATGCATTGATTTCTTTCAGGACCCTGCGTGCTTCTTCAGATCCTTTGAAATCCGGGTCAATTTTCAAGGCCTTTTTCAGTGACTCTCTTGCTGCATCATGCTGGTTGTTTTTGAAATATGCCATACCCAGATGATAATTAATTATCGGATTTTCCGGTTTAAGCGCCAGGCTGTCCTGAAATTCAGCGATGGCGTTTAGATAACTGCTTTTTCGGTAATAGACCCATCCCAGAGTATCCATCACAGACGGATTTTTGGGCATTTGCTCTTTGGCAATCTGAGCAAAACCAAGTGCCTCATCAATGTTTCCCCCTCTTTCCAGAAGGTTCCATGCCAGATTGTTGGCAGCAGGAGCGAAATCACTTTTTATTGCCAGGGCCTTTCTATAGTTGTCTTCAGCCTTTTTTCCATCGCCCTGTTGATCATAGATGGTTCCCAGTCCCATATACCCTGCAAGAGAATAAGGATTTTTTTCCAGGATAGCCTCATATTGAGAAATGGCCCCCTCGATATTGTCTTCCTGTATATACAACTTTGCCAGGGCTACATATGCGGAAAGGATGTTGGCATCAGTCGTGATGGCCTTCTCAAAATGATGCCGTGCCTTTGCTACATCTTTTTTGTCAAGGGCAATATTCCCTTGCATATATTCAATCATAGCCAGCCGGGTGGGATTTTCTTTCGCTTCCTCTTTCCACCTTTCACAGATGCGGATTGCCTTATCATATTCTTTATTCTTTGTGTAGATGCCTGCTGCCAGCGCCAGTGCATCCATCTGTTTCGGGTCTAACGCCAGTGCCTTTTCCAGGTTTTTGAGGGCGTCTTCTTGACGCCCCATTAGATTGTAAAGCAGTCCCAGCCTGAAGTATCCGGGAGCATAATCCGGGTCCTTTTCGATTACTTTTTTAAAGGCAGTCTCGGCGCCAGTTGGGTCTTTTTCCAGGATTCTTAAATTCCCCTGTAACATGAGGGCTCTTATATTGCCCGGATCCTGTTTCAAGACAGCGTCGATCTGCTGCCGTGCCAGGTCTTTGTTCCGTCCTCGCAGGGAAAACTCTGCCAGGATCAACCTGGCGTCCACCAGTTGCGAATTCAATTCCACCGCCTTCAGCAGGTGCTCCTGTGCAAGTCTGGTTTCCCCTTTCTCCACCAGGCAAAGGGCCTTGAAATAATGAGCCACGGCATTTTGGGGCCTTTCTCTGACCGTCAAATCAAACAGTGGCAGGGCATTGTCGAAGTCCTTATTCAGTAAATATATTCTTCCTTTTAAGAAATTTGCTTCCACGTGTCCGTTATCTTTTGCCAGGACCTTGTCAAGCGTGTCACTGGCGTTCTTTATCTGTTTGGACTCAAGATATATCTGGGCAATTCCCACAAGGATGTTAAGGTCATCTTCCTTTATTGCAGCCGCCTTCTGTAGCGCCTCCAGCGCCTTATCAAATGATTTCCTTCGGATGTAATACCCCCCTAGATTTAATAAGGGGGCCACGTCTTCCTCAGGTGCTGAATCCGCTGTTTCCACATAAATCTTTTCTGCCAGTTCCCATTTCTTCCTGCTTTCATAGAAACGGGCAAGTACATAACGGTTCCGGTACTCTGCCCCGGATGCATTGATCATTTCTTTCAGTTCCGCTTCAGCCTCATCCCATTTTTTTTGGGAGCTGTAGATCCGGGCCAAAGCGATATATGGAGTGGGGGATAAAGGTTCGAGTGATTTTGCCTTTTTATATTCCTTTTGGGCTTGATCAAGATCTTTCTTCAGCAGAAACAACTGCCCTAGCGAGAGGTGGATCTTAGCATTGTTGGGATCAACAGAGGCACCCTTTTCCAGGGTTTTCAGTGCGGTATCAATGTCCTTTTCCTGAATTTGAACACCCGAAAGAAGGATCAGGGCCTTAATGTTTTCCGGTGATTTTTTTAAAACCTCCTCGGCCTTTTGCTTTGCCTCTTCCGGCCTTTTCCCCAAGAGCAATATCTGACCGGTTTTCAGTTGGGCCTCCAGGTTGTCCGGATTAATGGCTGCTGCACGGGAAAAGGATTGAAAGGCCTCCTGGCCCTGTTTCAGTTTCAAATAAGTTTCTCCCAGTTCGTAATAGGCAGCATCGTTTTCCGGATTTAGCTGAACAACATTTTTAAGTTCAATCACTGCCTTCTTGAGCTCTCCTTTTTCAATATATTGCGATGCCCTTTCATGGTGTTTGGCCTCTTTTTCTTCTTTGGTGGCACATCCTATAGCAAATACAAACAGGAATAAGACAAATATAACCCGGAGTAATTTCGTTTTGTGTCTGCCCAGCTTCATTTTTGTTTTCTCCTCCTGTTACCCAATTTAAAGCCGAAAGCACAACAAAAATAACTAACAATACCAATTTGAACCATAAAATACAACCTGAACCACCCAAAGTCAAACTAATTCCTTGTATTATTTCCACTGGTTCCATGACTTTTCACCCTAATATCGAAAAAAAGTCGGGTAGGGATATCCTGAAAACGGACAAAATTATCTCATTATGATAGAATGAAAAGAATAAGAATTGACAATTCCGTAAAAAATGCGAAATCGTCGTGCCGGACCTGATCCGGCATCCAGAACATGTTGATATAACTGGATTCCGGCTCCCCGATCGGAGTCGAGGACAGGCTCCGCCGGAATGACGAGAAATGGTGTTTTCTGACTTATACGGGACCATCAGAATTGATTAACAAGGGGAGTTGTGGTCAAAAATCCAGAGGTTTCCATGAAATTAAATCGTCTTAGACAAAATGATATCATACACTTGGAATCCCTGGTTGGATACGGCCGGTTTTCTATGGGCGAATCCAATCTTGAACTTCACTCCAAAGATCAATCTCATCATCCCCCCAGCCGACCGGAGGCCGTAATATGGCCGAATAGCAGAATCGAGGTCTCAAAGATATTGGAATATGCCAATGAACATCTGATCCCTGTCACGGGCTGGGGGGGCGGCACAAGTGTTGAAGGGAATCCGATTCCTGTTCTCGGGGGGCTGGTACTTGACTTTTCACAGATGGAGCGGATTCTGGACATTAGGGAGGCCGATTTCCAGGCGGATGTGGAGCCGGGTGTTATCTATCAGGATTTAAATGAAAAATTAAGACACAAAGGGCTGTTTTTCCCGCCCGATCCCGGTGCCAGGGCTACGATTGGAGGGATGCTGGCAAACAATGCCAGCGGGATCAGGACTGTTAAGTACGGATCAAGCAGGGCCAATGTCCTGCGGTTGGTGGTTGTCCTGGCAAATGGTGAGATTTTGGAGATCGGAAGCCGATCCGCCAAGACCTCTTCCGGTTATGATCTGATTAATCTTTTTGTGGGATCCGAAGGGACCCTTGGGATTGTGGTTGAGGCAACGGTTCGTTTGAGAGGTTTGCAGGAAGAGTTTTCTACGGTTATCGTAACCTTTCCAAGCGTTGAAACTGCTGCTGCGGCAGTATTTGGAATTAAGCGGTTTGGGCTGGACCCGGCTTCATTGGAACTCCTGGCCCCTGAATGTGTCGCCCTTATCAATAAAGAAAAGGATCTGGGACTGAAGGTTTCTCCCACACTTTTTATTGAGTTTCACGGGG
>JAFDJF010000649.1 GCA_019307645.1 Deltaproteobacteria bacterium | reverse complement strand
AAAACGGCAAGGTCGCCTCTTTCCGGGCAAGGCTCAACGTTTCGTTTAAGTACATTAAATAGGGTTACTCTTTTATTTTTGACCATTGCTACTTTCTATTTACTGCGGAGACCACTGGGTTAACTAATTTTTGTGATTGCGCAATTCTTAATGCCCACCTTCTCCGTACCCTCCGTGGGCTCTGCGGTAAACAATTCTGGCAACTACTCAGGTTCAGGGTTCACGGTTAAAGCGATGAAGGAGGGGCTCTATTTTATAGACAAATACCCTGTTCATCCGCTTTCTTAAATCATTTATATCCCCTTCATAAATATGAGTATATTTCTTTGCGAATTCTTTCCGGGCAAAGTGTATGGAATGGTTTTGTGTAAAAGGAGGCTGTGCTCCTTGATTATGCCGGAAGCTTTTTCAAGGGCGTCTTCAAAATGACTTCCCTGAAAACTGATCATCAACCCTCCTGACGCGAGATGCGGGGCGCACCATTTCAGGACCTGAGGTAAATGCGCCAGGGCCCGAGCAGTAACGATATGGTATCCTTTCGGGTGGAGAAGGGGCGTACTGCTTTCAATTCTTCCTCTGATCACGTCGATATGACGGAGGTTCGTGAGCCTGATAACCTGCTTCAGGAAGCTGCCCTTTTTGGAATTGGGTTCCAGCAAGTGGGCAGTTAGCTCAGGTTTACAGATTTTTAGAGGTATTCCGGGAAAACCGGCGCCTGAGCCGACGTCCAGGAATCTGCCGGAATCAGGCAGAAAAGCAGCCGGAATCATGGAATCAAGCAGAAGTTCCTTGATGATTTCTTCTCTGGACGTCAGACCTGTCAGGTTTGTCTTTTTATTCCACTCGCACAGTTCGTCCAGATAAATGCTTAAAAGACGAATTTGGGGAAGGGACAGGTCTATTCCGAAATCGCGAGCCCAGGAGCGTAAATTCTGTGGTTCACTGCTGTTCAAAATTAAACAACGACCCTTCTTTTGATAATACGAACTGCGTCTTCCGGAGTATCCACTATATTGAATATTTCAAAATCGGATTCAGAGATATTGTTTTCCTTTAGCATGGTGTTTTTTGCCCAGTCCAGGAGTCCTTGCCAATACCCTGAATCAATAAGAATAATTGGAAAATACTTGATTCTTTTTGTTTGAATGAGGGTCAGGGCCTCGAAAAGTTCATCGAGAGTGCCAAATCCGCCGGGCATAATGATATAGGCTACAGCGTATTTCACGAACATGACTTTTCTGATGAAAAAATAATTGAATTCAAGTTGGATATTGGCATAACGGTTGGGTTTCTGCTCTTCGGGGAGATGAATGTGAAGACCGACCGATTTTCCTCCCGCTTCTGCAGCGCCTTTGTTGGCCGCTTCCATAATACCGGGGCCTCCGCCTGAGACAACATTAAAGCCATTTTCGGCCAGGAGACGTGCCAGGGTGACGGTGATTTTATAATTTTTGCTTTGAGGCTTTGCCCGGGCTGAGCCAAAAATGGTCACTGCCGGATACACTTCCGGCAATGTTTCAAAACCTTCCACAAACTCTGCCATAATATGAAACATTCTCCAGGAATCATTCAATGTAAGATCATCAACCAGATACTGTTTTTCTCGCATTTTTATTTACCTCTTTAAGAGAAGTTTTCAGAAATTCTCGGAATGGTCAAATTTTGGGAGTCCCCCGGCAAAGCCGGTGGGTTACCTTGATAAATTAGGCTCTCAGTCACCCAACAATGTCCGGGCAAAGGAAAAAGTAATTGATTTTTCAGGTTCTATTGACTAGTTTCTGCCAACATCAAATGAAACAATAGGTCTTACGCTCGGAAGTGTCAAGAGAGCCAATTTCAAAACGTCCCATTTTGGTGCAAAATGGAGCGTTTTTCAAAGGTTCCACAATAACTTATGGAATTTCCGTTAATTACTAAAGAAAATTTTTCCACACATCTCGAAAGTCAGGACAGGCCGTGGCAGGGGGACTACCTGGCAATGTATTCCAGCCAGTTTCAGGGCATCACAACGGACCCTGATTTGATGATGTTGCCGGTTGACGATCATTTGGTCCACAGGGGTGACGGAGCTTTTGATGTGATGCGGTGTGTGAATGGCAATATATACCTCATGGAAGAGCATCTGAAGCGTCTTGAGCGCTCAGCCGGGGCCATTTCGCTCGAATTTCCTGAGGTTTATGGGGACATCAGAGAACTTGTCGATGCCCTGGTTGTAATCGGAGGAGAAAGAGACTGTCTAATCCGGACTGTTATATCCAGGGGGCCAGGCAGTTTTAGTACGAACCCCTATGATTGCCCTTCCAGCCAGCTCTATGTCAATGTGGTCCGTTTCCACGGTGTGCCGGATAGCTATTACAAAGAAGGGGTAACTCTGATCACCAGTAAGATCCCCATAAAAAAATCCTTTTTTGCAAATATTAAATCGTGCAACTATCTCCCAAGGCTATTAAGGCGGGGTGCCAGTATTCCGTTGCCCTGGACGAGCACGGTTTTCTTGCGGAAGGTTCCATTGAAAACATTGGCGTGTTGACTACAGACGGAATCCTGAAAATTCAGAAAACCGAAAGGACTCTGGCCGGAACAACAGTCAAACGTGTTTACCAACTGGCTGATACGCTGGTGAAGGAAGATATGATTAGGCGAGTAAAATTTGCCGGGATAACTCCAGAAGAGGCATACCAGGCAAAAGAGATTTTTCTCACCGGGACTTCTATAAATACCCTTCCGGTAGTAACATATGAT
>JAFDJF010000648.1 GCA_019307645.1 Deltaproteobacteria bacterium | reverse complement strand
TAGCTATATAAACAATCCCCTTCCAGGGGTAACCCAAAGCCGGGCCTTCCCCGAATAGCGGGATCTTCGACAGGACCCGGATTCTTTACTTTTATGCACAGATGTTCATAACATACCTTGACATTTATAGGAACATACGTATGTTATGAACAAGCGTTCAAAATAAAGGAGTTATTTCAATGCCGAGACCCAGAAAGCCCCGTTTTGTGCAGGGCGGCCCGATGGCAAATATTTTCAAGCCAATGGGGATACCAACCACAGACCTCGAAGAGATAGTGCTTCCTATAGAAGGGCTTGAAGCACTTCGTTTGAGTGACCTTGAAAGGCTGGACCAGCAAACTGCTGCTGACCGCATGAATGTGTCTCGACCGACCTTTAGCAGGGTCCTTGCCGAAGCAAGAATCCTGATTTCAGAGGCCCTTGTAATGGGAAAAATGATCAGGATACAGGGAGGTATTTACACCATGCGGGGTCTTCACAAAAGACACAGAGGAGGCAGGGGACGTAGACATGGACAGAGAAAGCGTCCTGACTAAGGGCTCGCGTAAAAATATCCATTTTCCATTTTAAATATTGTGAACCTCAACTCGAAAGGAGGTGAATACTATGCCTGGATTAGATAGAACCGGTCCCGTGGGTCAGGGACCCATGACAGGACAGGCGCTCGGCAAATGCGGCAAGGTAAAAGATGACCAGCGCTCCGGGTGGTTTGGCAGCTCATCAAGAAAAAAGGGCGGTATGACTGCTGCTGGCCGAGGTGGTCGGAAAGGCTGTGGTCGTGGTAATGGCCAGGGTCGTGGTCGCAATTGAAAAATTGGTAACAGTTTAGAGTTTTGAAAAGACGTAGCATTATTGGTAAAAACCTAAACAGTTACAAAAATTTACATTTTGTTTTTACAGAAAGGAGGTGAAAGCTATGCCGGGATTTGATGGAACAGGACCAACGGGGATGGGAGCCATGACAGGAGGAATGCGTGGTTTGTGTAATCCAAATTACCAATCGTCAGGGTCTGTCGGTTTCAGGCCGGGCCTGGGACGCGGCGGAGGTCGTGGTCGCGGTTACCGCAATATGTATTGGGCCACCGGGTTGCCGGGTTGGAGAAGGCCTTATCCTGTCGATTTTCAGGGAACGCCATTCACTGCCCCCTACCCAGGAGGTCAGGAGATTGATGTCCTGAAAAATCAGGCCGAAGCCTTGAAAGCCGAATTGGATGCAGTCAATGCCAGGCTTCAGGAGATTGAATCCGGAGACGGATGATCCGGTTAATGATCATGGCTGATACCAGGGACCTGATTATTCCAAGGTCCCTGGTTTGTGTATCTTATCAGGCAGGGACTGGCTGTTTTATAAAATTTTGACACATTGGGATAAAACTCGATTATAGTATATGTTCGGTTGGCTTAGAAAACAGTTTGACAAGATGAACAGCCCCGTTCTGGACTGGATTCAGGTTGAGGTTACCACCTGCTGCAATTCAGCCTGTAGTTATTGCCCACACATTGCGATGGGCGCCTGTTTGCCAAATAGGCATATGCCGTTAGATCTTTTTCGCGAATTAATTCCTTTCATAAAATATACGAAATTAATATATCTTCAGGGCTGGGGCGAACCCTTGCTTAATCAGGACCTTTTTGAAATGGTCCGCCTATGCAAGGAGAATAAAAAACATGTCGGATTTACAACAAACGGCATGCTGCTCAAAGAAAAGACTATACGCAGAATAATTAATTCTGGAGTTGACATCTTAGGTGTCAGCCTTGCAGGCGTTACAGCGACATCCCATAATAAGTTTCGCCAGGGAAATGACTTTGATGAGCTGATTTCAAACCTCCAGCTTTTATTCAGGATTAAAAGGGAAAAAAATAGTCAGGTTCCCGCCTTGCATCTGGCGTTTCTCATGCTGAGGTCCAATTTCCATGAACTGGAGGAGATTGTGCCACTTGCAAAAAGTCTGGGAGTCAAACAGGTGGTGGCAAGTAATCTGTCGTTAATATTGAGACCGGAATTATTTTCAGAAGCAATTTTTAACGATACTGATCTTACGGATAGTTATCGCGGGACACTTGAGAAAATAAAATCATCCGCAGCCAACGAAGGCATCCATTTCGCTTATAGCCAACCTGCGTTGGATGAAACCTCTTTGCGCTGCAATGAAAATGTTTGTTTTTCCTGCATCGTTAATGTTGACGGCGAAGTGGCGCCATGTGTTTTTACTAATCCTCTTTTGAGTTCCGGTCGCAACCTTGCAGGCAACAGAACGGCAGATTATTTATTCAAGGATCAATGGTTACCTTTAGAAGGAACATCTTTTGGAAACATAAGGCACGAAAATCTGTCCCTAAAAAAGAATATGCAGGATTCAGGGCTCTCTTTAATCCTGACAACAAAATAGAACCAGGGAAAATTTTGTCTGAACTGCCTGGATCCTGCACAAATTGCTATAAACGCCTGATAGGATAAATTCAGACGCAGGAGCCAGTTTCAAAACGTTTTAGTTTGGTCAAGTTCAAGTCGAAGATCCCGGACTTTGAGCGGGGGGCGGGCGATCCCGCCACAGGCGGGATTAACCACAGGAATACATTTGGTATTTTGAGGATTAAAATTTGAGACCAACGCTGAGATTGGCCAAAATGGGCAACCATACAACCACCCTAAAACCCCCGCACAGGATGGCCGAAAAAAATATGTACCGTTTCACAATTGCAATTTCATCACATCTCTACCATTGCAAATTTGAAATGGTAGGCCCCATCCATAGCCTTTCTTAAATTATCTTATGATTAATAATCCTGATATTTCAACAGATTAAAATGACATCCCCCATTTTTTATTATTTGGCACAAGAAATGCTTAATAAGATTATTATTTGGCACAAGAAATGCTTAATAAGAAATTAACGGAGGGTTGACATTTGTGGAAAAGCAAGAATCAAGGTTTGAGATCCTGCAACATGAAGGCTGGACCAGGCAATTCATTGCCAATGAACCTCGTTTAAGCGAGGCCGTGGAACTTTATGAACAATCATGCAGATAACCGAACAAGAAAAAAGAACATTCCCAACGAAAAACAATATGAGGCTTTTGTCAGGCGGAGGCCATGAATACATACGAAAAAGGAGTCATAGATGTCAGGGGTCCCGGATGTGAGGCTTCCATGACATGGTTCAGAGTGTCCTGGACAATGGAGGAAATGATATTATGAACGACGAGTTGGATGAATTTGCTGACAATCTACAGAATCAAATTTACGAGGAGACACAAGCTACATACGGCAAAACAGCTTTTGACAGATGGCTCAATCCCCTTTATGTGGGCAAGATTGATAATCCTGACGGATATGCGTGCCTCACCGGGTCCTGTGGCGATACCATGGAAATGTTTCTGAAATTTGAAAATGGTATGGTCAAACAATCCTCATTTCAGACCAATGGTTGTGGATCAAGTATTGTGTGTGCTTCATTTGCTGCGGAAATGGCTATTGGGAAAAATCCTGATCAAATTCTAGTGATCTCCGGAGACGCAATATTGGAAAAACTGGGAGGACTCCCTGAAGATGACAGGCATTGTGCGTTTCTTGCAAGCGAGACCCTTCAGGAAGCATTGCATGACTACATGATAAATTGGAAATAAGGGGCTTGAGAAAACAAATCCTAGGAGTGTTTATGGAGAATCAAAGGCATTCTGAAATTTTCAGACAAGGTGTGGCTGTCTGGAATCAGTGGCGAAAAGAGCACCCCAATGAAAAACCTTACCTTACCGGGATGAACCTCTGGGGGGGAGGACAGTACCAGGGGGTGAATCTCAGAAGGGCGCATCTCATGGGAGCGGGCCTCCGTTGGTCGGATTTTAGCAAGGCGGACTTCAGCAGGGCGCATCTGAGCCTGGCGAATTTAAAGGGGGCGTGCTGCAACGAAGCGAACTTCAACGAAGCGAATCTCAGCAGAGCCAACCTCAAGAGGGCAAGTTTCACGAGAAC
>JAFDJF010000109.1 GCA_019307645.1 Deltaproteobacteria bacterium | reverse complement strand
TTCCTGTATACAGTGAACCTAACATATCAAATACCCCCTTTTTTTTATTCAGTTAAATTCTTAATTCCTCGGATACCTGTTTTATATTTCACCTCCTTTTAGATTTTGTCTAACTGCCGCTAACCTTAATTACATTACCGATAGCTATTTCATGGCTCCCGGCAGTCAAGTAAGCTGTCCCATTCCAGAAATTTACCGAGGTCACGGTATTTTCATAAAAAGGTGCCCCGACAAATGTAATGCCATTTGCATCAACAGCCTGAACCTCGAAGGAATACCTTCCATCAGGTACCGGGCCGCCGTTCTCATCTGTACCATCCCATGTCACGCCTTGCTCGCCAGCGCTGAAAGTTCCCGTTTCAGCGATTTCCTTTACAAGCTCCCCGTTTGAGTCATAGACAGACACATAGACCTCAGATGCATCTCTTCCAAGCCCAAAATGCAGTTCCTCCGAAACCCCCTCGTTTATATCCACGGTGTTATCAGACACCTTAATGGTCTTACCAATAAAAGCTACAGCATGTTCGTCAAAAAGGGCCGACTGATATTTCTGCAGATATCCCAGGTTTTCATTGACGCTCTGAAGCTGCTCCAATGACGCAAACTGGGCCGTCTGGGAAATAAACTCAGCATTTTCCATTGGATTGAGCGGGTCTTGATTCTGTAACTGTGTTACAAGCAGCATTAAAAATTCATTTTTGTCAATGACATCGATTTGTGAAGCCGTCTGTTCATCAATGCTGTTTGATATTGTGTCAATCGGACTAATCGCCATTTTGTTATCCCTCCCCTGGTCATTAATAATTTTCAAACGGCAGGTTTGTTCTCTGTCTTCGCCGATAGTACTTACGCAAAAAAGTCAATATGGTTTTCACTTTCGCCCACTTCTCTGTGCAGTGTTATCTCTTTGTTTTCTTCGGTAATGTCGCCTTCTGTTTTGTCATCAGCTGTTTTCCTGAACGGGAGATTTTCGGTGCCTTCGTTTTTATTTGAACCCTGGTCTACTGAGACATCAAACTTATCAATCTCCAACCCCTGATTCTGTAGCTCGGCCCTGAGCTGATTAACATTGGTTTCAATAATCTCTTTAACCAGGGGTATTTCTGTCAGGATTTTAATCATAACCTGATTGTTTTCGGTTGTAATATGCATCCTCAGGTGCCCCAATGCCTCCGGCTTGAGGCTTATTCTGATTGAGGTTTGACCGTTTTTCAGGTTTAATACTGCTTTTTCGACCAGCTGAGACATAACATCTGATTGGAGAGGCTTTTGAACAGTATGCGTCTCCTTTGCCTGAATCAAAGACTCAAAAGTTTTTTCAGCGGTCTGATTGTTTGAAGATAAAAATGCATCTTCTCCGGTTGCAAGGTCTATTTTGACAACCTTGTTTCCAATCATACCCGGGTCGAACATTTCTCTGTTTCTGACGCCAATCTTAATGTCCTGGTTCTTGTGTCCTGAATCCTGATTAATCGCTGAGTTGGCCATTTCTTTGTTAACGAAGTTAGGGAATCTGTCTTTCTCACCCTGTTCCGGGTTCAAAGGGGGTTCTTTCTGTAACCCAACTCCTTTTTCCAGGGACACTTTAACGTTGCCAATCTCAGTTTCAGAAGCCTGAAAAGTTCTTCTGATCCCAGGAGAACCTGCTCCATAGTTTTTATTCGTTGCTGTAATCCCTGGAGCTGTGTCAGCTGCCTTTAACTTGCTGTCTTCTCCCTGCTTCAAGCCGGATTCTGAATTCAAAGAGGTATCCGTGCTCTTACCCTCAGAAGTGTGTGCCGCCGTTTTTGCATCCTGCCTGTTATACTGCTGAACCTTTTCCATATTTACAGGATCTGTGTTAAATTCCTTGAAATTGCTCAAACTTTTAACGATATTCGCTACGCCTTCCCCAGATTTTTCAGGCGCTGCTCCGCTGTTCTGAAAACCCGGTGCCGGGCCTGATGCGGACTCAGAAAATAACGGTAATTTGTTCCTGGGTGAGTCGAGAAGGGTTGTCAGGGTGATTCCAGTATTTTTTGTCTCAGACAGGAAAGAGGTCGGCACAGCCGGACTTCCCGACTTGAGGAAGTTCTGAACCCCGTCCCGACCCAGGAGGGTTGTCAGAAAACTTTCTTCTCCACCCGCCAATGCATCAATCAGATTTATCGGTTTACTTCCAGCGTTTTCTTTTTCACCCTTAGGCGCAGCTGGGATTGTTTCGCGTAGATCTGGAAGGAAGGCCTGTCCTGTTTCCATATTCTTCCTTTACCCTGTGGACACCCAATAATTTTCAAAAGATTATTCCGATGACGTATGCCTAAATCTGACAGCCGCCATCTCGTTCATGAATTCCTGTTCTTTCTTCATCATATTGTGCTTGTATGTTTCCCAACCTTTTTCTTTCAACTTCTCAAGGACCTTCCTGTTTTTCATGGCCTCAATTAAATCTTCACGTTTCTGTTCGACTTTTTTTTCGGCACTTAAAACCTGTTTTTTCTGTAGATCCTCACGTCTTGATAGCTGCTCAATGAATCTGACGTGTAACAGTGCTTCAGAGATGGTAATAATTTCCCGCTGTTTTTCTTGCAGCTCCTTTGAAATCTTTCTCCTGGCCCTTATTAAATCCGAAAGCCTTTTCCGCTCATTACCGAGAATTTCTTTAATTTGGCCCAGCTCTTTTTGAAGTTTCTCTTCGATGAATCTTCTGTGATTTAGAACTGCTTTCAGAGAAAACTTGTACATGGTGTTTCCGGCACATAGCCATTTTAGATTGATGAAGAGTAATTTTTTAGCGCTTGTATTCTTTGTCCATTTGTTAATTCAACAGACTCTCGAGCTGTTGTACGCTGTCTTCAAAATTAATATCTTCATCGATACCCTGCTTCAGATAGCTGTTTATCTTGTCAATCATCCCGATAGCGTAATCAATTTCCGGATTGCTACCGGACGAATATGCTCCGATATTTATCAGGTCTTCTTTTTTCCTGTAGGTAGCCAGGGCCCCTTTCAGCCGGTTTGCATTTTCCTTGTGCTTCAAGGTCGTAACCTCGTCCATTACCCTGCTTGTGCTGTTTAAGATGTCAATTGCCGGATAATGATTCTGAACTGCAATTTCCCTGCTCAGGGTAATGTGTCCGTCCAAAATGGATCTCACCGCATCTGCAATCGGTTCGTTCATATCATCACCCTCAACCAGTACGGTATAAAGGCCGGTTATAGATCCCTCTCCGGAAGAGGTCCCAGCCCGCTCCAGAAGTTTTGGCAGCACTGTAAATACTGAGGGGGTGTATCCTTTTGTAGTAGGCGGTTCACCCAGGGCAAGACCTATCTCTCGTTGCGCCATGGCAAACCGGGTTGCAGAGTCCATCATCAGAATTACATGTTTGCCCTGATCCCGAAAGTACTCTGCTATGGCTGTTGCTATAAAGGCGCCTCTCATCCGGATCAACGGCAGATGGTCAGAGGTGGCTACGACGACCACTGAACTCTTCAGTCCTTCTTCTCCGAGTTCTTTTTCTACAAAATCATTTACTTCTCTGCCTCTTTCACCTATGAGTGCAATTACTTTCACATCAGCGGTTGTTTTACGGGCAACCATCCCAAGCAAAACACTTTTTCCGACACCTGAACCGGAAAAAATACCGATCCTCTGCCCGCATCCAATGGTCAAAAGGCCATTAATTGCCCTAATCCCGATATCAAGCGGTCTGCTTATACGTTTTCTTAATAAAGGATTGATGGGTTTTACGTAGATTGGATATTCATTTTCAATACGGATTGGCCCCTTGCCATCGATCGGGTTCCCAAGACCATCGATTACCCTTCCCAGGAGGCCCTCTCCTACACCGATCAGTGCCTTTTGATCCGTGGCCACGACCCGACTTCCGGGACCAATTCCCCTGGTTTCCTCAAGTGGCATGAGAAGGACTCTATTGTCCCTGAATCCGGAAACCTCCGCCTTTATGGCAGGGATATTCCCTTTGGGGTAGATATCGCAAACGCTCCCCAGCCTTGACGCTATTCCGTGGGCTTCAGCAACCAGACCCACCACCTTTGTAACTGCGCCATTTGCCCGGATAGGGTTTGAGGCATTTAAAATCATATGATATTTTGATAGATCTACTGCCAATTCCATACTGATTTTCAGCCTCCAAGCCTTAATTTCTTGAACTCTGATCTAAAGGCCTCTTCCACAGCTTGAAACTGTTTTTCAATCCTGGCGTCTATATCCCCTAGATTTGTCTCGATGACACAACCACCATTCATAATTGATTTGTCTTCTTCAAATGTTGCTTTCTCAAAATGTTCTTCAAGACCGGGAATCTGTGATTTGGAATGATTTAAAAATTGAAAATCCGATGGCGACACTCTAATTTTAATTTTTTTACGAGAGACGACTTTTTTTAGTGCCGCTCTTGCAACATTCAGAATAACTTCCCTGTTTGTCCTGACTTCGTGCGACACAATCTTCTCTGCAATGACCAATGCCAGTTCCACCGCCTCCCGTTCAGTTCTCAAAAGGAGCTCTTTTTTTGCATTTTCAAGCTCATCAATGGATTGGCTGAGTTGCTGCAGTATCGGCGCAAGACTGATTTTCACCGATTCCAGGCCATCCCGCTCCCCCTTTTCAAAGCCTTCGACAAAGGCCTGCTCTTTAATCTCTTTTGCATCCGCTCTTACATCTTCAAATTCATCGATGTTCGCCACATACTTCCTGGGACGCAGTTTACCGCTCTCGTCAAAATCAATGCGTTGAAAGACATTATTTTCTGACCTCGTGTTTTCTTCGACTGCAGAGCCGAGCAGCATGTCCGGAAAGCAATATGGTTTTACAGACTGACTTTGGTTTGAGCGCTCATTTTCATTAAAACTATGCAATGAGTTCTTCTCCTCCCCGACCGGCGATTATAATTTCGTTTCTCTGGTGCAGATCCTGAATTATCTTTGTAATCAATTGTTGTGCTTTCTCAACGTCTTTCATTCTGACAGACCCTATCGTTTCTATTTCATCGGCCACCATTTCACCCGCACGCTCAGACATATTCTTAAAAACTTTTGCCTTCACTCCTTCGGTAGCGCCCTTTAAGGCCACTGCAAGATCACCGGTCTCGACGCTTCTAAGCAATTTCTGAAGTCCTTTGTCATCGACCAGTACGAGATCCTCAAAAACAAACATGCCCTGTTTTGTCTGGGCCGCCAGTTCCGGGTCTTGTTCTTCCATTTCATTTAGAATAAGATCCGATGAATCAGAGTCTATCTGGTTCAAAATATCAGCCAGACGGCTCACACCCCCGGCCTCCTCTGTCTTGGAAGAATCCTTTTCAGAAAGAATATTAGAAAAGGTAATGTCTATCTCTTCAATCATCCCTGATACAACTTTATTCAGTTTTGCGATCCTTATGGCCACATCGGGTTTTATCTCATCAGAAAGTCTGGACAGAACCTCGCTGGCCACAGCGGGTTCAAGATTAGCAAGGATTATGGCAATCGTCTGAGGGTATTCATTTTTAATCATTTTAGTGAGACTGTCAGGCTCCATGGATTTGATTGCTGCTAAATTTGATGACCCGGGATCGAAGCCATCAATTTCTGCTTCACCGTCTCCCCCGGGTCCGGCTTCTTCTTTCAGCTGCAGTGCCTTTTTTTGTTCCGCCTTCTCAGTGAAATCTCTTGCCACCTTCTCCACCAGATCCAGAGCAACTTCTCCAAGCTGTGACATATGCTTTCTGATCAGCTCTCTTTCGCTGTCATTCATCGCAGCCAGGATCTTTTGCGCAGCATCTTCACCTACTGCTTTAATAAGTATAGCGACCTTCAAAGGGCCTGGTAAGTTATTAGGATCCATACCTGAAAAAACCTTTTTTGTTTATTCGACTTTTAAAACCTGGTCCTCGGTGACCGTAGAATATCCCGCATTGCGCGGAGCAGAGAAATTCGCTCTACCATGTAAAATGAAAATCGGTTGCGTCAAACGATTTATCTATCACTGAGCCATTCGCGGGCCACCGACATGGTGCTTTCTTCCCCCCCTGTCAGCATTGCAAGGGCGCGATCTCTATATGGTAAGCTTTTTGCTCCTTCACCATATCCCCTTTCAATCTCTTCAACTGTCATCGGAAGCTGCTTCAGCATTTCAGCACCTCCGGATGAAGCAGAAGTCAACCATCGGACCAGAGGTCTGACAACAAATAAGAAAGAGAAAAGCAGGAAAACACCTAGAAAAACATATCTAAAATAACCTTTATGTTGTTCAAGTTTAGACAGCCAGCCTTCTTCGATTATTTCTTCTTCACCCATTTTTACCGATGCTGCTTCAAACGGGATATTTGCAACTTCTATCTCGTCGCCTCTTTCAGCGTCAAAATTAATTGCTCTTTTCACAATATCTTCAATCTTCTTTATCTCCTCCTGGCTTCTGGGAGTATATTTCCACTCCTCGCCTTCTTCTCCTTTGACAAGCTCATGGGTGCCATCTATGACCACGGCCGCGGATATCCTTTCTATCCTTCCGAGTGGTTCAACGGTATGGCTGGTCACTTTGCCTATCTCATAGTTCACAGTCCTGTTCTCTTTTTGGTATTTGGGTTTTGCGGATGTTTCAACTACGGTCCTGGGAGGCTCTATTTCTTCAGACGGAATATTGCTGCTTACTCCGGGGACACCAATCGCATTTGATCCGGATGTATTGGTAACCGTATTAAGGATCTGTTCGCTTCGAACAACCTTACCGTTTGGATCGAATATTTCTTCTGTTTTTTCGTGCCGTCTGAAATCAAACGAACACGATATTCTGGAGATAGCCTTGCCTGGACCCAGGATTTTCTCCAGCATCGTTTCTATTCTTTTTTCTAAACCCTTCTCAACTTTTTCCTGATACTCGAACTGGTCTGAGCTAAGTTTTGCAATATTTGATTTATCTTCAGATCCAGCCAGCATCTTTCCATAGTTATCAACGATTGTGACATTTTCAGGAACGAGCTGAGAAATGCTGGCCGAAATAAGGTGGACGATTCCCCGCACCTGACCCTCACTTAGTCGCCGTCCTCGCCTGAGCTTTAATACGACTGAGGCCGTTGGCGGTTCCTCATCTTCAATAAACAGAGTTCTTGACGGCATAACAATGTGAACTCTAGAGCTTTCCACTTCATCAAATCCGTTTATGGTTCGGGATAATTCTCCTTGAAGCGCTCTTTGATAATTTACATTTTGTACAAATTCCGTCATCCCGAGTTTTGTATTGTCAAAAATCTCGAAACC
>JAFDJF010000108.1 GCA_019307645.1 Deltaproteobacteria bacterium | reverse complement strand
AATTGAAAAAGTTTCCATGTTAGATTAAATATAGAGCCCACAATTAAATGGCTCCCCATTCTTTGACTTGAAATCTTTTTGAGCAAAAACACTTGCTCGGAATCGCCTGTTTTGTAGGTGGGTATACGTCACACAATGTCAGTACAACTTGGTGTACTCAAAATCTTCAGGTATGTTCAGTTGTGCATAGACTTTTCTGCGGTTGCTTTCTATCTCCTTGTCCAGCTCATCAAAATGGTTCCTGCCCTCACAATCGATATCCACGAGAAAGGGGCCCAGTTTGTCTAACTCAAGCTGCCAGGCCGCTTCTATGCTGCCCAGTTCATCAAACCAGTGGACACCCTTTACTTTGATACGATCAAGGAAGAGATTCGGGGTCACGCCAACCGGAGTGGCGTGTATGCAGTGATGCTTTTTCATTGCCTGCGCAGTTGCTTCTCCCATGGTCGTCTTCCCCACAATGGCTTTCAATCCCCAAGTTTCGATGGATTTTGGCCCCCATTTTTCAAAACGTATACTGGACGTGGGCATAAAGGACGCAAGTTTCCACTCCCCATTTTCTTTGATGACGACGGGTCCAACATGAATGAGAAGGTTTTTTTCCTTGGTGGAAAAGGGCAAATCGTGGCCTTCATCGAACACATACTTTTGCAGGCGTGAGCGGCAGGTCCAGGCAGACCCGTAAAAGTAGATCAGGTCTCCAAGATTGAGTTGTGCCACGTCTTCGTCTTTTAGAGGGACTTTCAAGTGGAACTCCGCCATCCTTATCTCCCATCAAACCAGTCCGGATTATCCAACTCTTCGGTGTTTCCGTCCGCATTAACCTTCGTGGTGGAACGTCTTGCCACCCAGCAATTTGCGCTCATGGCCACTGCAATGCCCGCAAGATGTGTCAGGGAATATTCCACATTGACAGCTAGCACCGACGTGTCACCTCCCGCGCCCATGGGGCCGATTCCCAACTGATTTATGGCTGATGCCAGGTCTTTCTCAAGCTCTGCGATCTGGGGTTCGGGATGATGACTCCCCACCAGCCTCAGGGCAGCGGCTTCTTTAGCCAGATGGGTAGAAATATCAGCCGTGCCACCGATACCCACCCCTAAAACCGACGGGGGACAGATGGCACCAGCCCTTGACCCAGCGATATACCAGTCGATAATTGCTTTTTTGACCCCTGTAATCCCGTCAGCAAAGGCAATCACCCGATATCGGGTACCCCCAAAGCACTCGGAGCCCCCTCCTTTTGCAACATAGGTGATCTGGATGGAATCCCCCGGTACAAACTTGTAGTTAAAACCTGGGACATTGGTTCCAACGTTGGTGCCGGGATCCGCACCTGTAAAGGGGTGTTTCATGGTCGATCTCAAATACCCTTCCTTTGTTGCCTTTGCGACCATTCGTTTTGTAATTTCTTCCAGTGCCAATATGCCCCCTTCGGGCTGGGCTTTATTGCCTATTTTAAAAAAGAAAAGTGGCCAGCCTGTGTCGGGACAGAGCAGATTTTGCACTTCTGCCGACTTATCAAGGCTCTCGAGGGTTGTTTCAAATGCCTTTTTAGATCTTTCGCTGCTCTCACGTTTAATGGCATTTTCAAAAGCGCAGTGTATATCGGGTGACAGTTGGCACGACCCCCGTTTAATTGTATTAAATATGACATCTTCGAGAACTCTTGACCGTATCATGAACCCACCTCGGCGATCGCATTACCCGTTCAATGCTCTTCTTCCCCTGAAGTTAGTGCTGGTCTAAAGAACCTAACGACCAGGAATCCACATTGAATCTCCGACCGTTTCCTGTCTTGCTTTAATCTTTTGCTTGATCCTCTCTGCTTTTCCCATTACATCCAGGCCCATTCTGTACATGGCAATATCGATCATTTTGCCATCCAGAACCGCTGCCCCTTTGCCCCGCGACTCGGCTTCTTTATACGCATTGACCATCTTTTGGCTGAAAGCAATATCCTCTTCTGATGGCGAAAACACTTTATTGACGTTTTCAACGTGCCGCGGGTGAGTGACCATTTTTCCTTTGAAACCTAGAAGTTTTGCTTTGGACGCCTCTCGCTCCAGACCTTCCGTATCAATCAGCAATCCAAAATAAGGGGTGTCGACAGCCATTATGCCAATGGCACAAGCTGCGGTCGCGATTGTAGCTCTGGCATAAAGAAGAACCGGGAAATATTCATCCGGGGTCATTTTGGCAATGGTAAATCCCTCCCCGAGTTCTCTCATAAAATCACCGGCCCCGAACCCCAATGCAACCACCCTGTCGCTAGCTGTACCGATATCATAGGCATTGATAACACCTTTAGGAGATTCAATCAGGGGAACGACCGGTATTTTTTTATCGATTCCCTTTTCTTTTTCTATTTCATCAAGAAATGCCGAGATCTGTAGGATATCCTCCCGGGTCTCGGATTTGGGGAGCATAATCCCGTCAAGTTGATCGGTAACCACAATTTTCAGATCATCCGACGTCGCACCTGTCTCCAGGGAATTTACCCGAACAAGCACATCTACCCCGTTGGATTTTAATATGGGAGTGATATCTCTGGCGAAAACCCTGCCTGTCTCTCGTTCCGCCATTGGGCAGGCGTCTTCCAGGTCTATAAGGACGCCATCTTCCAACTCTGTTGCGGCCTTGTTCAACATCTTCCAGTTATTGGCGGGGATAAAAAGCAAAGATCTCCATACCTTCACTTCATTCATGTGTTACGTCTCCTCATCTCTTATCGACATGCGGTATCTGAAAAAGCGTTAATTCGCAAAGATCTCTCTCAACGTCGGCCCAATGTCTTCAGGCCTGTCAAGGACATGAACCCCGACTGCTCTCAATGCCTTTGCCTTTCCTTCTGCGGTGCCTTTTCCACCCTCAATGATTGCGCTCGCATGGGAGAATCGCATCCCTGCGGGAAGTCCTCTCCCTGCAATGTACGCAATAAGCGGTTTAGTATATCTCTTCTCTTTTATGTATTCTGCCGCTTCCTCTTCCATCACTCCGCCAATCTCACCGTAATAAACCACGCCGTCTGTCTCTTCATCTTCTTCGAAAAGCGGCAAAAGCTCCGGAAAAGTGGTTCCTAATACCTGTTCAGAGCCCAAGTTAATTGCCGTGCTGATACCGAAACCTGCTTTGCAGACATTGTAGGCCAGTGTGCTCGTTTGTCCTCCACTCCTGGATATAACGCCGATGCGCCCAGGTTGAAACGCGAGCGTCGCCAATTCCTCGGGAGAACCAAATATGCCCAAAGAGCCTCTCCCAGGGCACACCAGTCCGGCTGAACCCGGGCCGATGAGTCGTACTCCGGCCTCTTTGCAAAGAGCCACACATTCCAGGCTGTCGTGAAGCGGAACGCGCTCCACTTCCATCAAGATGTTTCTGAAGTTTAACTCCAATGCTTCCTTTACCGCTTTCTTGGCCCCGGGTCCCGGAACCAGGATTACAGTGGAGTCAATCGGTCCGTGTTCGTCCCAGGCCTCTTTAACCGTATCATATACAGGGACATCCCAGACCTTTTGTCCTCCCCTTCCGGGGGTCACTCCGGCAACCAAGTTGGTCCCCGTATCAAGCATATTTCTCGCAATGAACTGACCAAACCTTCCGGTTATGCCCTGTATCATTACCTTAGTGTCTTTCTTGATGATAATAGACAATGCTGTACTCCCCCTCATTTAATGCTGCTTCTGTATGCTTCCAAGCCTGGAAAATCCACCGTGATTTCAATGGCCCCGATGCCAACCGCGTTACACGCATACTCCCAGGACAGGGACTCATTCGACATCTTCAGGACTGCTTCTTCCGGCACCGCCAAAACAGGCCGGTTATTGTCTATTCTAAGGATGTTTCGATCATACATCCTGTCCGCTTTAATGCACGCAAAACCGCAGGAGGGATTGGGTGTGTTTTCTTTCGCGGCTTCACATGTGTCATAGTCTATGATTATTGTTGAACATCTTGTCCTGAATTCCAGTTTGTTTTCACTCATATCTACACCTAATTTCCCATCAACCATTGCTCACGTTTTTCTCGCTGAGATATTCCGCCATTAGTTTCTCGACTCTTTCACCTATAAAATCTGAATCATAGATGTGGTCGCGTCCGTACGTTTCGAGCCTCAAATTCAGGTCTTTCAGACCCTCCCTCAAGATTTCAGTTGCTTCAAGCTCTTTGTTTCCCGCCAACAGGATAACCACAGGAAACCCGGGCTTATCCTTCAGCTCCTCTTTGAGAGCCTTTACCATTGCAAACGCATGATACCATTGCTCCTGGTTCGCCAGACAGGCGCCAACAACCGTGTAAGCGGATATGGGCTGGGAGAAAATGACCTTGATCACCTTGTAAACCTTACTCGCAGGGGGATCTCCGCTGGTATCGACATAGTTAGCGATCTTGATACCGCGGTTAAGAAGGGCGGCAGCTCCCAGCATGGATCCGCCACCGCCGATTCCATGGAACCCCACATATTTCTCGTTCTTGTCATACTCGGTCACCATCTGAGCAAAATAGCCCGTTCCTCGATAGTCACCTTCCTCTATCTGGTCCCAGGCAAGCTGTTCCAACGCTGTGGGTTCCCTGTCCATATCGCGAGGGACCTTGATTCCCAATTCCGGATGTTTGAAAACCGAATTGTCATCAATGGTCACATGGCAGTCAGCCGCATAGACCTCACCCTCTTTTGTCAACACAAACGGATTTATTTCCACACTGGTTGCGTCTGCCTCTTTAAAAAGCCCATAAATTCCACAGATCAAGCTGTTGATCTGTTCAGAGGCCTTGGTCACATTCATCTCTTGAAGAATCGAATCTACATCAGATGAACCCAGACCATTAAGCGGATTAATGATGAGACGCTTCACCCTTTCCGGGTTTCTTGCTGCCACCTCTTCAATCCCTGTGCCACCCTCAGTACTGAATACGAGTACAGGGGCCTTTACCTTTATGGAAGTATCGACAACGATCCCAGCATAATACTCATGTTCCAGATTAAGCCGCTCTTCTACGAGGACTTGTTTCACTAAAAATTCCTTTATCCTTTTCCCCAGCATTTCTTTTGATGCAGCAAAGGCCTCGTCAGGGTCCTCGGCAAATTTAACCCCACCGGCATCATATCGACCCGTGGCCAACACCTGGGCTTTTAACACAACAGGTTTACCTATTTTCTGGGCAATTGCCTTTGCCTCCTCAGGACTTGTTGCGATTTCCCCATCAGGGACTTTGACGCCAGCCTTTCTTAAAAGTTCTTTTCCCTGATATTCTGGTATCTTTGACATCTTACCTCCTTACTCATTGCCGGATTTGCAGGTGCCGTTTTGGCATCATTAGTGGCAACAAAACCTGCACCTGAGGCATGGCTCTTATAACAACTAGCAAACATCATACCAACAAAACAATTTCAAGCTGATACTCTGATTATTGTAATTATTCCAATGAATTAAAATTATAAAAACCCTATATAATATACCTGGGATTTTCAAAACGTTTTATATTGATACACTTATGATCCCTTGAAGTGTTTTATTTTGATACAACAATATCTTTACTACCTGAATTTATTACGCAAGCCTCCCGAAAAACGCCCCATTTCCGCGCGCCTCCTTGTAATGGCCACTTATTCACTGCATATTTAATAACATCTGTTCTCCAAAAACCCCTGCACAAGACCCAAACAGAACCTCCTGATCGACAATACATGCGCCTACCTGGCAAATTTCTCTATATTCCCAGCCTTATTGTTTCATAATGAGACATGGTGTCCCATAACATCACCCTTTTGTCTTTGCTCATATAATGAAGTCGTAAAAAGTCATTTTCCAGACGATATTGAAAAAAAGATCCGTATACAAGGTGCACAACTTCTGAGGGATTATGAGTACTTATAGGTACGCTACAGTGATTTACCCTGTTAAATCGGCTCTGCCGTATCACGTGAGAAAATTTAACAGGGCAGGGATATGTTTGAATCAATTGCAGCGTGCTATGGAATGCGCCGTTCGAAATCGTATTAGGAGAATAAATAAAGCAAAGATTTGAGCCAGTTTCAAAACGTTCAATTTCGTTCAAGGCCAAGGAAGGCGAAAATTTTAACCACAGGAATATATTGAATATTTCGAGGACTAAAATTTGAGCATGGCGCAGAGATTGTTCAAAAGTGGGCGTTTTGAAATTGGCTCATTTTGTTATAAGAAAGGTAAGCTGCATGACTGCGATGTATCCGGAAAAGTCTGACCTCACTGCAGCTGAAAAAGATCAGTGAAAACCGGTGCTCTAATTGGAGGCAATGGCTACCTACTTCTACTATCCTGTGATTTCAGAGGAAAGGAGACCAAAAATGTAGAGGCCAAACACAAAAATCAAAGCACCCGCTATAACGAAGCACCAATTTAAATACTGACTACCCTTTTTCTGGGCCAAGTCCAGTTCCAGAATAATCCTTTTGACACCTATCATGCCGTGTACCACTGCCAGGAAAAGTAAACCGAGTTCCACGACCTTGACAAAGTTTGATCGGAGCAATAGTTGGGTACCCTTAAGGGTAAAGGGTTGAAATGATCCGTAGACTGAAAGCCACACATGAGACAAAAGAAAAAACAAAAGCAGGGCACCGGTAACATATAATGAGAGCCAGCCAGGCAACCCTATTCTCTCATAAGGTCCCAAATCACGTTTTGCTAAAACCTCCGGTTGGGCAACCGAATCTTTACGATTTACCGTACCCGCCATTTTATAACCTCCTGTCAAACACGCATCGTCCCTCTGAAACCAGCCATCCTCAGAAAATTACAGGGATACTGATAAGAACAGCTGCCACACTGACTGCAATAACGGCATATGCCATAATTTTATGGTTAACCCTCGGCAATATGTTGATCAGGATGAGGCGCAGTCCATTTAATCCGTGAAACAATATAGCCCACAACAGCAGCAATTCTCCTATTTTGGGTAAAGGCCGCTCAAGCGCCTTCATTGCCCGGTCGAAAGCGGCCTCTCCTCCCTGGACCGAACTCAACGTATACAAATGCACGAGTAAAAATGCCACCAGAGCCAAGCCAGTGAGCCGATGCAACACCCACGCATACCCTTCGACCCCTAGCCATTGTCTTTTGGCGGTCCGCTTCACAAACCGTCGGAGCACGCTCCTGTTAACGTTTTTGGTATGAACACCGGTCATCATCTCAATCCTCTCCTATCCCCAAAATTTTAAGAACGGCCCTCTTAACAGCCTTTTTCCTGAATTTTACGATTTCCTCTCCCG
>JAFDJF010000647.1 GCA_019307645.1 Deltaproteobacteria bacterium | reverse complement strand
GACCTAGGTTGAGCGGTTCAACGTTCACGGTTCCAGGCCTGCCCTGGCGCGACCAGACCCACATTTGAGGCATGGTTTGCAGGTCATTATCTCTGAACACTATCTGCTATGTCTCAATTCAGCCAGGTCTGGGCCAGGGTTGAAAAGCTCTAACGAGTTCATATCAAGAGGATAATGCCTCAATTGAGGCTACGAGTATGTTCCACCAAAACTCTGAACCTTGAACCGGACACTTTAGGATGAAGTATTCGGCGGCCTTTTGGGGCGAAACACAGCTTAAGGGCTCGCGCAAAAATAACTTCACATTTTGGCATCTCATCTTCAAGTCATTTTTGGCAGATTTTAAAAAGCAAAAACCTTGAAATAGTCCACTATTACTGCGCCTTTTGCTTTTTAGAATCTACAAAACCTAACCTAAATCTGAGCGCCAAAAATGTGAATTTATTTTTGTGCGAACCCTAAGTATAGGAGGAGCAATATGAATAAAGTGGACGGAAAATGGGGATGGCAGGCATAGGCGGTTCGGCTTTCGCTCCATTCAGGTTTTGGCTCTCAGGTGATATGAGGTATCACGCTTATGATCCGTCTTCAGTGGATTACTTATTGTATTTGGCATATTTTCTTCTAAAGCGTTCTACTCTGCCGGCTGAGTCAACCAGCTTTTGTTTGCCTGTGAAGAAAGGGTGGCACTTGGAACAGATTTCAACGTTTATTTCCTTAACCGTGGAACCTGACTCAAATTCGTTTCCACAGGCACAGTGCACGATTGTCTTATAGAACTCCGGGTGAATCCCTGGTTTCATTTGCTTTTGTCTCCTTCCGGACGCTGGTCTCGTCTGAATTCGGCTTATTTGCTCATGGAATTTAAGAAACTTTTATTATCCTTTGTTCCTCTAATTTTTTCAAGTAAAAATTCCATGCTGTCCACGGGAGTTAATGCAGCAAGCAGTTTTCTCAATATCCAGATACGGTTAAGGGCATCGGCTTCCTGCAGAAGTTCTTCTTTCCGGGTCCCGGAACGGTTGATGTCCATGGACGGAAACACCCTTCTGTCGGTCAACTTGCGATCCAGATGGATCTCCATATTTCCGGTGCCCTTGAATTCTTCAAAGATTACCTCGTCCATCCTGCTCCCGGTTTCAATAAGCGCAGTGGCAATGATTGTAAGGCTCCCGCCTTCCTCAATGTTTCTTGCAGCGCCAAAAAAACGTTTGGGTTTGTGAAGCGCATTGGAATCCACACCGCCTGAGAGGATTTTTCCGCTGGGCGGGACAACGGTATTATAGGCGCGGGCCAGTCGGGTGATACTGTCCAGCAAGATGAGAACATCCCGTTGATGCTCCACAAGTCTTTTTGCCTTTTCAATTACCATTTCAGCCACCTGGACGTGTCGTTGGGGGGGTTCATCAAATGTTGAACTGATAACTTCAGCATCCACCGAACGGGACATGTCCGTTACTTCCTCAGGCCTTTCATCTATGAGAAGGACGATCTTATGAATGCTTTTGTCGTTTTCCGTGACACTGTTGGCGATGTTTTGGAGGAGCATGGTCTTGCCGGTCCTGGGCGGGGCAACAATCAGACCCCGCTGGCCTTTCCCGATGGGCGTCATCATGTCCATAATTCTTGTGGAATAATTGTCGGGTTTTGTTTCCAGGTCGATGCGCTCCTCAGGGTAAACAGGCGTGAGGTTGTCAAACAGGATTTTTTCCCTGGCTATTTCCGGATCTTCCATGTTCACCTCTTCAACCTTCAAGAGGGCGAAGTATCTCTCTGAAGATTTAGGCGGCCTGATCTGGCCAGAGATAGTGTCCCCGGTTCTCAGGTTAAAACGGCGGATCTGTGAGGGAGAGATATAAATATCATCAGGGCCCGGAAGGTAATTGGCGTCCGTGGCCCTCAGGAAACCAAAGCCGTCCGGCAGAATCTCAAGCACACCCTCTCCATATATGAGACCGTTTTGCTCGGAGTGGGCCTGCAGGAGGGAGAAGATAAGGTCCTGCTTGCGCATGCCAGAGGCACCGTCGATACGGAATTCTTTCGCCATATCGGTTAGTTCATTGATCCTTTTTTCCTTAAGTTCCACAAGATTCATAAGCTTATCTCCGTTCCTGCTAAATTTAACCAATTAACGAATAACATAAGGTTTTTTCGAGAAAAAACCTTATGTCGAGCCAGTTTCAAAACGTTTCAGTTTGGTCAAGATCAAGTCGAAGATCCCGGACTTTGAGCGGGGGCGGGCGAAAATTTTAACCGCAGGAATACATTAAGTATTTTGAGGATTAAAATTTGAGCCCAACGCTGAGATTGGCCAAAATGGGACGTTTTGAAATTGGCTCTGTCGCTTAAAGGTTTTCATATTATGCATACGGGCTTCTTTTCGGAAATACGTCATTGAGCACATGGGTCAAAAAATTGCGCCGGGATCCTCTTGAAACAGGATCGGGCCTGAAATCACGAGTGTATTCCTGATGTTAATGGCATCATAGCAGGAAAGTCTTTTTTGACCTTGAATCCCGCTTTCGCGGTAAACATCTAGGCTGTCCGAGAATAGCAATTTTTTCCAAAATCGAGGAATGCCCGAAAAAATTACCACAGGCATATAGTTGATATTCCGAGGATAATTTTTTCGGGAATGACGAAGAGTTTGGGGAAAAGGGCGTTCTCGAACAGCCTCCTAGGGAATTGTTAAGACGTTAAGACTAAACCGAACCCTCCAAAAGGCAGGAAAACAATTTAGATCATTCAACTATAGTCCTTATTTTGTCTATGTCAAGTTCTTTGTTCGTTTTAGTCTGCAAATCCAGCCAGTTCAAGGTTAACACGGCATGATCCATGTCACCCGGAAGGGGAGATTCAAATTCAAGATAGCGATCCTGATCGGGGTGGACAAAACCCAGACGCTTAGCGTGGAGCATCTGTCTGTTAATGGAGGGTAAGATGCCTTTTTTGTGAAGAGGGTGCTTTTTCCACCATCTTCGGCCATATCCGTAAACCGGATCTCCAACAACAGGGTGGCCAATGTGGGAAAGATGCACACGAATCTGGTGGGTCCGCCCGGTCTTGATGGAGATTGAGAGCAGAGAAAACCCGCTTTGAAATTCCTCAATTTTCTTCCATCGTGTCAGTGCGCGTTTTCCACCGGAGGAAGCAACGGCCATCTCTTTTCTTTTTTTTGGATGACGTGAAATAGGGAGGTCTATTTCCTGTTCATCACCCTTAATCCTGCCGTGTACGAGGGCCACATATTGTTTTTTTACCTTACCGGTCTGGAACTGGCTGGACAGAAAGGAATGGGCTTTGTCGTTTTTTGCCACGACCATAATGCCTGATGTGTCCTTGTCCAGTCTATGGACAATGCC
>JAFDJF010000107.1 GCA_019307645.1 Deltaproteobacteria bacterium | reverse complement strand
ACAAAAACGTGTTAGAGTGCGTGAAATGTGTGTGTAGGCATGATTTTCTGGCCCGAAGTGTAGTTCACACTACATGAGGTTCAGAAAAGCATGACCACACACGCAGTTCATGCACTATAGCGCGAGTGAAACGGTTTTTGTCGACAGGATTTATGCAACGTTAGGGTTTACTCAATAGGCTGGGACTTCAGCTTGATCTCAACTCTACGGTTTTTCTGCCTGCCCTCCGGGGTATCATTTGTTTCGATTGGCCGATACTCGCCAAAACCCATGGTCGAGACCCTATCCGGTGCAACAGATCCCTGGTTAAGCAGTAAATCTGCGACCGACGCGGCCCGAGCCATGGACAGGCCCAGATTGGATTTAAATTGGCCCCAACGTATTGGCACGTTATCGGTGTGGCCGACAACCGTTATTTCGCCTTCCTGTTCTCTTAGAACTGCGGCGATCTTTTTCAGCAGGGGCAGCATGGATACTCTGATTTCTGCTTTTCCTGAATCAAACGCGGTTTCCCCCATCATGCGGATGGTCACCTCATTTTCACCGATCTCCACACCGATCAACTCTTCCATACCTTCCATGCCTTCCATTTCCTGTAAACTTTCTTCTATTTCCTCCTTCAGTCGTTGGCCAACCTGATTACGCTCTTCCTGTCTAAGTTGCATTTCAACGAACTCTTCTCTTTCAAACGTCGGCACAAGCGGTTGATCAAAATCCTTGGCGACCATTGAAATTCCTTTTGGAGCAGACATGGTCTTTACCCGGTATTGAACACCGAAAGCCTTTTTCAGAGATCCGGCAACTTCCTTGTACTTGGCCTTATCCATTTCAGAAAATGACAGCAGTAGGACAAAAAAACAAAGGAGAAGGCTCATCAGATCTCCAAATGTTACTACCCAGTCCGGAGCACCCTCTTGTATTACAATATTTTCAATTTCCTCGCCCATATCCTACTCCGGTTTCTTTTTCTGGGAATTTATCTGTTCACGTGTTTTTGGGTCCAGGAAAATCCTCAGAGACTCTTCCAGGACCATTGGCGGTGTACCGCGAGTGATTCCCACAGTGGCTTCGAGTATAATGTTTTTGTTCTCCTTTTCCTGGTTGCTCCTGTATTCCAGTTTGTCTGCTATGGGCAGGCAAACCAGGTTTGCAAACACCGCGCCATAAAGCGTTGTCAGCAATGCAACGGCCATGGCCGGCCCAATGCTGGCCGGGTCAGACATGCTGGCCAACATCTGAACCAGCCCAACCAGGGTCCCAATCATTCCAAATGCCGGCGCTGACACGCCCATTCCTTTAAATACATTCCGCCCGACAGTGTGGCGTGAGACTGTCTGGCGGATATCCTTCTTTAACATGTCCTCAATAAGCGCTTCATCAATGCCGTCAGACAAGTACCGGAGCGCCTTGGCTGAAAAGGTATCATCCGTCTTCTCTTTTTCAAGAGCAATCAGACCCTCAGATTTAGCGATCTTGGCATATTTCATCATGGACTCGATTGTTTTTTCAGGCGGTTCGGCTTTAAACATAAAGGCTTTCATAACCACTTTCATCGTGTTTATAACATCCGCCATGGAAAACTTTATAAACGTCGTGGCGATGGACCCGCCGATAACAATCAATACTCCGGCAATATTTATAAACATCACTGCGCTTCCGCCAAAAAGAATGGCTGAAAGAAGCAGCGCTGTCCCGCCTACAAGACCCACGATTGTTGCAATATCCATGTTATCCTCTTATTGTACTTTTATCAATATATGCCGTATTGGTAATGTTTTTCAGATTACGGTAACGGTTCAATTTCTCGATACCATAGGCTGTTAATTCCGTTCCGCTCGGCATTGCAAGCGCACCTGTCTTCATTCGGATCTCCCTGGCGAGCACCATGCCTTCTTTAAGATCGTTCAGAGAAATTCCAAGGAAATCCTTTCCTGCTTCTTCCTGTATCTTTTCCAGGTTGCTCTCCAGTAGAAGATCCAAGACAAACGGTTCCAGCTGATATCCACGCATCCGCTGCAAGTTGGAAGGCATATCTTCAAGCGCAACGTTTCCCCGGTGAACAAAATTGTCGTATATTGAGGCGGCGGAAACGATCATGGATAAAACCGGAATTTCAGCTCCCGCCAAACCATCAGGAAAACCGCGGCCGTTGAATTGCTCGTGATGGGACCGAACAAGTTTCGCGGTAGGATTCAAAAATTCAACTTCGTTCAGAATTATCTCTCCCCTGGCCGGATGCGTCAGGTAATGTTGTCTTTCATCATCGTTCCTTTCCGTCCGCTTCTTTGACAAAATCCCTCCCGGCAGGCCTATCATGCCGATGTCATGGAGTAATCCGACCCCCTCAACAACAGAGTAATCCTTTTCGGAAACATCCGGATGTCGTTTGGCCAGGTCAAGACACAACTTACCCACTCTCCTGCAATGTCCACCCAGATCCTCGTCAAAGACCTCAATCAAGCTGGTAAACATACTGATGGTCTGGATATGATTTTTCTTTAAATCATCATATCTGCTGATGGCCTCTCTCTCCAACTGTATGATCCTGGCACCGATTTCAATGCGCGCCTTCAATTCATCAAGGCTGATTGGCTTGGTGATACAGTCATCCGCTCCCGCTTCGAGACCATGAACCATTTCCCCTTGTGCGTCCCTTGCCGTAATGAGGATGAAATAGATAAATCCATCAATCTCTGCATCCCTAACTCGACTGCATAGATCTGTTGCATCCATCTCCGGCGTCATCCAATCGCCGATCACAATATCAACAGAAACGGAAGAAATTTTTTCCCGGATCTCCCTCCCGTTTTCTGCGAAGTAGACGGTATGATTCCATTCAGTCAGAGATTTTTCCAGCAGCTTCAGTACCTCAGAGCTGTCATCTGCAACAAGGATGTTCATACTATGCACCTGTCAAAATAATGAACTATTATCAGACTATTTGCCACGCCCGGGTAATCAAACCGGAGAACAACAACGCTCCAGTTTTTTTATCTTATTGTAATAAAAGGAATTTTGTAACCCTTCTGCCATACAATTATTCGCTTCAGGTGGTTTCACACTGGTAATTATTCAAGAAGCATGCCAAAAGGAAAAACCTGATTTTTACTGTTTGGACGTCTACTCAGGTTCACGGTTCAGATGTTTTGTGGATCCAACCGTGAATCCCGCCAGCGGCGGGAAACCTAACAACCTGAGTAGTTACAATGTGGATTGGTTATAAATCAGAACCACCAGTAGAACTGGTGGTATGAGGAAGGCCCCTAAAAGGGGCCAAATCTGTTGAGACTTTTCAACTCTCATCCCGCTAGGTAGTGCCCATCCAGAAATGAGGATTTTTGTTCAAGATCAAGGCATGCGAAAAAAATAACCGCAGGCGCCACGAAGTAAGTGCCCTTGGGGTGCATATGGTTGATATTCCGAGGATTATTTTTTGAGCATAACGCAGATATTGGGCAAAAAGACCATTTATGGATGGGCACTAGGTAGACGGGATGGATTAGTTATGATTTAGGTGGGGGGTCGTATCAGTGTTCAAGTTCCGCCTTCAGTTCCCTGCCCATCAACTCCTTCACTGCGGCTTTGGGGTTTTTTCCTTCATAGAGGAGCTGATACACCTGGGTCGTAATTGGCATATCAACACCTGTTTTCTTTGCAAGCTCGTAGGTAGATCGGGTTGTTTTTACTCCCTCTGCGACCATGTTCATGCTTCCCGTGATCTCCTTGAGGCTCAACCCTTTCCCTATCTTGAAACCGACTGTCCTGTTTCTGCTCAGATCTCCGGTACATGTCAGAACCAGATCACCCATTCCGGCAAGCCCTGCAAAGGTATGCGGGTTAGCCCCCATAGCCGCCCCAAGCCGGGTAATCTCAGCCAATCCCCTGGTGATGAGTGCCGCCCTCGCATTAAGTCCGAATTCCAGCCCGTCCGCAGCGCCGGCTGCAATGGCAATAACGTTCTTAAGTGCACCGCCAAGCTGGACCCCAATAACATCCTGGCTGACATAGACCCGGAAGAATTCTGTGTTAAACAATCGCTGTAATCTTTCCGCATGACCCAAATCAGCACAGGCTATTGTAACAGCCGTTGGGAGTTTTCTGCTTACCTCCTTGGCAAAACTCGGGCCGTCCAGGCTTGCAAAGTCGGCCATGTAATCTTCGGGCAGGATATCGGCTGCCACCTGAGACATTATCATCAACGTGTCATTCTCGATCCCCTTGGTGGCGGTGATCAGCGACATTCCTTCACATAAATGCGGTTTTATATTTGTCAGCACATCTCTGAAAACATGGGAAGGGACAACCATCAGTATCAGTTCTTTTTCAAACACCGCTTCTTCAAATGCTCTGACCGGTTTCAACCGGGGATCTAATGCCACGCCCGGCAGAAAGACTCCGTTAACATGCTCTTTCTTTATCTGATTGAAAACTTCCTCTTCCCTGACCCAGAGGTGTACATCAACCCCTTTCCCGGCCAGGAGATTGGCAAGGGCTGTTCCCCAGCTCCCGGCTCCTATTACACCGACTCTCAAAATTTCATCTTTGGTCACAAGATCCCTCTTAGGGCTCGCGCAAAAATGTGAATTTATTTTTGCGCGAACCCTTAATCAATCCCTGGAAGGCTTGTCTAATCTTCTATAACTTTCGCAACACCGATAACCTTCTCTCCCTCTCCCAGATTAATAAGCTTGACACCCTGTGTGTTTCTTCCGATCACCGAGATGTCCGCAACTCTTAACCGTATTATCTTTCCGTGGTCAGTGATAATCATCAATTGATCCAGGTCTGATACCTGACATGAATACACCACCGCACCATTTCTTTCCGAGGTTTTTATGGTCAATATTCCCTTACCGCCTCTCGACTGGCACCGGTATTCGTCTGTTTTTGTCCTCTTGCCAAAACCATTTTCAGTGACCGTTAAAAGCGTTGCCCCTTCATCCGGATCAAGAATATCCATCCCGACCACTTTATTGTCCGGTTCCATCCTGATCCCGATATTCCCCGCAGCAGTCCGCCCCATGCTCCTGGAATCGGACTCACCGAATCGAATTGATTTTCCATATTTCGTTGTAAGAAATATATCCTGATCCCCGTTTGAAATGCGCACCGCAATAAGTTCGTCATCATCTCTTATACTTAAAGCAATAATTCCTACTGTCCTCGGATGACTGTATGATGCCAACTCCGTCTTTTTAACAAAACCGTTTCTGGTAGCCATCACAACATATTTATCTTCCTCCAGATCTCTTAAAGACAGCGTCGTCGCAACACGCTCGCCTTTTTGCAGATCCAGGAGATTTACGATGGCCTTTCCACGGGACATCCGGCCGCCTTGGGGAATTTCGTGAACCTTTTTCCAATACACGCGTCCTTTGGTTGTAAAAAACAGAAAATAGTCATGTGAAGAGGCAACAAACAGATGTTCAACAAAGTCCTCTTCCTTTGGTCTGGCACCGGTCAACCCTTTGCCGCCGCGGCGCTGCGCCCGGTAAAGGCTCACGGGATTCCGCTTGATATACCCTTGATGGCTGATGGTTACGACCATATCCTCTTCGGCAATCAGGTCCTCCATGTCAATATCTGCAACATCTTCAATAATCTCGGTCCGGCGTTCATCCCCATGCTGTTTCCGTATCGCTTCAACTTCGTCCTTTATGATTTGAAGAACAAGTGCCGGATTGGCCAGGATCTCCTTGAACTTGGCAATATTCTTAATCAAATCCTGATATTCCGCATTAATTTTTTCCCTTTCAAGCCCGGTCAACCGCCTTAATCTCATTTCCAGAATTTCCTGGGCCTGGATTTCTGAAAAATCAAACTCAGACATCAATCGGCTCTTTGCCTCTTTTGTATCCGATGAAGACCGGATCAACTCAATGACATCATCAAGAAAATCAAGAGCCTTCTTATATCCTTCAAGAATATGAGCACGCTCTTCAGCCTTCTTTAGATCGTGGATCGTTCTTCTGATAACGATTTCACGGCGATGAGAAACAAAATGTTCAAGGATCTCCTTCAGCGTCAGAACCTGTGGTCGGCCATTTACAATCGCCAAAAAGATAATCCCAAAGGATGTCTCCATCTGGGTAAATTTGTACAGGTTGTTCAATATCACCATAGCCATGGCATCACGCTTGACCTCGATGACAATGCGCATGCCATCCCGGTCCGATTCATCTCTGATATCCGATATGCCATCAATCTTTTTCCCACGAACCAGTTCTGCAATTTTTTCAAGGAGTTTTCCTTTGTTCACCTGATAGGGTAATTCCGAGACAATGATTCTTTCCCTGTCCTTTGCCATCTTTTCCACAAAGGCCCTGGCCCTTATCTTAAAAATACCCCTGCCGGTCTTATACGCCTCAACAATACCCTTTTTACCGAGGATGAAACCTGCTGTAGGAAAATCAGGTCCAGGAATAACCTTCATCAGCTCATTGATGCTGATATCAGGATTATCAATGACACTACTAATCGCACTGCACACATCCAATATGTTGTGGGGAGGAATATTGGTCGCCATGCCAACTGCGATACCGGATGAACCATTCACCAGAAGATTCGGTATGGTGGTCGGCATCACCACGGGCTCTATCATTGATCCGTCGTAGGTTGGGATAAAATCAACAGTCTCTTTGTCTATGTCAGTTAAAAAGTCCTGGGCCAGCCGCGTCATTCTTACCTCTGTGTACCTCATCGCAGCTGGGGGGTCCCCGTCAACAGACCCGAAATTTCCCTGCCCATCCACCAACTGGTACCTCATGGAGAAATCCTGGGCCATCCGAACTATTGTGTCATAGACCGCTGAATCACCATGGGGATGATATTTACCAATGACGTCACCAACGACCCTGGCCGATTTTTTAAAGGGCCTGTTAAAATAATTCCTCAGTTCATGCATGGCAAACATCACACGCCGATGAACCGGTTTTAGACCGTCCCGAATATCAGGGAGCGCCCTTCCAACAATAACGCTCATAGAATATTCGAGATAAGACTTTTTCATCTCATCTTCTATGCTTACGGAAGCAACATTTAAGTCCAAGACCATCTAAAGACCTCTCATCTAACTTTGAAATTCCGTTTAAATTTTAACTGTGCACCCTTCAGCCACGAACATTATAAGTGACTTTTCACGGGTTCAGTGGTTCACGGTTCAACGGTTCAGGGTTGGTAGAAAAACTGAACCTTGAACCTTTGAACCCATGAACGAGTACTTTTATTTTTATATATCCAACTCCGTTACCTCAA
>JAFDJF010000106.1 GCA_019307645.1 Deltaproteobacteria bacterium | reverse complement strand
TTATCGTAGCCACTCTGATTATGGCGTCCCTCGGGTTGGATATGATTACTTCATTTGGTTCTGTGGCGGCGTCCATCGGCAATATTGGCCCCGGTCTGGGCATGGTGGGACCTGCCAAAAACTTTCTGGAAATCCCTGAAGTCGGAAAATGGGTTCTGATCTTTTGCATGCTTCTGGGTCGATTGGAGATCTATACGGTAATTTTGTTGCTTACACCTGAATACTGGAGAAGGTAGCCGAAATTGGGTTTGATGAAAATAGGGACCAACGAATTGGCTTAGGGTTCGCGCAAAAATAACATCTTTGGCGCTCAGATTTAAGTTAGGTTTGGTAGAGTTTGAAAAGCGAAAGACGCCCCGGAGGAATAGGCTTCGCATTCCACAGGGCAGGCAGTAAACAGCCTTGTCGTATGCGGCGAGGAGATCCTTCTCCCTAAGGGTGCCGATGACCTTTCTCCCGTTAGCCCCCGCGACCACCGGCAACTGTGAGATGCCTCGCTTACCCATGATGTGCAATGCGGTTTGGATTCTGTCCTCCGAACTCACGGTCGCCACATTCGCGGTTGCGATCTCCCCGGCGACAACAAGATAATGCAGTTCTACTTCCTGGAGAAGGGGCCGAATGTCTCGAAATGAAATGATGCCTGTCAAATCAGAATTTTTATTGACCACGTGAAGGTAGGATGCATCCTTGATTTTGAAGGTACGAATCAAATCTTTCAGGTTCATGTCTTCGGGAACGATGGCCACATCTTTTCTCATGAATTCATCGACCCTCAGGGCCCTGAGGATATTCTGCTCCAGGCCGCTGGCGATATCAACGCCTCTTCTGAGCAGCTTGATGGTGTAAATGGATCCTTTTTTCAGTGATGAGGCAATGATGGTACTCAGGATGCAGGTGATCATCATTGGGAGCATGATTTTATAATCTCCGGTCATCTCGAAGATAATCAGGATGGCCGTAATCGGGGCGTGAGTGGTTCCGGCCACGACCGCGCCCATGCCCACAAGGGCATAGGCGGCCGGTGAAGCGGTGATCCCGGGGAACAGGCTGGCGACCCCCCATCCGAAAAATCCGCCGGTCATTGCGCCAATAAACAGGGAAGGCGCAAAGATGCCGCCGGAGCCGCCCGAGCCAAGGGTGATCGATGTCGCAAGGATTTTTTTGAATATCAATGACAAAAGCAGAAGCCAGGGAATTTCGTTGATCAGCGATTTGTTGATGGTTCCATACCCGACACCGAAGACGTGGGGCCACTTGAGAAAAAGCAGGCCGAGTAAAAGGCCTCCCAGGGCAGGCTTGAGCCATTCAGGGATCTTAAGATCTTCAAACAGGTCTTCGGTCTTGTACAGAACGACAATAAACAGGATGGAAACCAATCCGGCAAGAAGTCCCAAAAACGGGTAGAGACAAAATTCCCAAATAGAGGTCAATTCGTAGGATGGAATGATAAAGGCTGGGAAATCTCCGAAATAATGCCGGGAAATGGTCGTGGCCGTAACTGAGGACAACACAACCGGGGAAAACGAGGCCAGTCCGAAGTCGCCGAGAAGAATTTCCAGTGCAAATAATACCCCGGCGATGGGCGCATTAAAGGTGGCGGCAATCCCTGCGGCCGCGCCGCAACCGACCATGGTTTTTTGCTGAAGACTTGAAATCTTGAATAATTGACTTATGCTTGATCCGATGGAAGAGCCGATCTGGACAATGGGTCCTTCCCGGCCAACTGAACCACCCGAGCCGATACAGACGGCCGATGCCATGATTTTCACAAATGCCACGCGTTTCCGAATGCGACCGCCACGAAGGCTTACCGCTTCCATGACCTCGGGTACGCCGTGCCCTTTGGCCTCTTTGGCCCCGAAAAGCACAATCAGACCGACGAACAGACCGCCCAGGGCGGGCAGGCAGATGAGTAAGTACGCCGGCAGGGTATGGGCGAAAGAGAGAATGTCCCCGGAATTTTGATAAAAAACATACTGCGCGCCCTTGATCACGAAGCGAAAAAGCACGGCGCCATAACCTGCGAGGATGCCGACAAAAATGGCCATGAACAGGCTGGCCACATGCTGCTCCAACCGGTAATGTCTCAGCCTAATGAAAATATGGCGCATATGTTTTTTACCATTTTAAAAGCAAAAATACGCGTGCGAAAGTCAGTTTTCGGTAAAGGGGTGTGGATAGGCACCAATTCGTGCTGAGATAAGGCCTGATAGTTCAATTTGTTTTTATAATATACGCCTGACATTATCAAGAAACAACGTAAAAATGATCCTTCGCCGACAGGACGCTTTGCGACCCCAAAACCTATTATTTGACTTTTGGTCGGCACATCATCCACAATCACAGGTGAACTGATCTCGCTTATTTCCCGAAAAACACCGGTTATCAATACAAGGGGAATTCTTGAATCAATGCCGGAGATGAATTCTATGCGCTTACTATTAATCGAAGATGATACAAAAATTGCCTCCTTTGTTGTAAAGGGCCTGGAAGAGGGGGGCTTTGCCGCGTGGATATTAGGATGTTCCCTATCCCTCTAAGGCAGACCCGAGCCAAGAAAAAGAACTAACCGATCTAGTCAAAGATATCACCGAAAAAATAGCCGGGATTAGGGATGTGAGAGTGCAAGTAATTCCTTTGCCCACAACAGATTCATTACTCGCCACTTACAAGATGCTACATTTTGATTAAATTTTCAATGAACTCTGACCAGTTATTTTTACGCGCGCCTTTAGGTGCTGATTATTTCTTATGAAATTAGAAAAGGGTTCAGACGCCACCATTCATAAAATATTCGTCCAACGCATCTTGCGAACTATTCTCCAATCCCCTGCACGCGTCTCAATTCTTGGATTTGCCACGCTTATCTTTGTTGGGGCATTCCTGTTGATGCTGCCTGAGGCATCAATGGCTCGCCGTCTCGGATTTGTAGACGCCCTTTTCACCGCCACATCTGCGACCTGCGTGACGGGTCTCGTGGTCGTCGACACAGCTCATGCGCTAAGCCCCTTCGGACAGATTGTTATTCTGATACTGATCCAGGCAGGAGGGCTTGGTATTATGACTGTATCAACATTATTTCTCCTTATGGCCGGCAGGAAACCCAGCCTTGTGGGGCGTATTGTGATACAGGACACGCTGACCCACGGTGGAGAGCAAAATTTTTATTCAGTCCTTCGTGACTTGGCGTTGTTTACTTTTGTGATAGAGGGCTTGGGAGCGGTGTTGATGTTCATTCGGTTCCTTCCGGATCATGATGCGGCCCGTGCCCTGTATCTGGCCGTTTTTCACTCTGTAAGCGCCTTTTGCAATGCTGGCTTTTCCCTTTTTACTGACAACCTTATGGCCTACAGACAGGACTGGGTCTTGAACCTGGTGATGTGTTTTCTGATTGTAACTGGAGGAATAGGTTTCCTGGTCCTCTCCGAACTTAAGCGACAGTTTCCATTCAATCGGCGAACCTGGTCTCGCCTCAGCCTTCATTCAAAGCTGGTCTTATCTACAACAGCCATTTTGCTGATTTCCAGTAGCCTGTTGATTATCTCTATGGAATGGCATAATACCCTTGCGCCGCTGTCCTATCTCGAACGTTGCCTTGCCGGTTTTTTCCAGGCGGTGAGTGCAAGAACTGCTGGGTTTAATACAATATCGATTGGGGATATGGCCAATGAAACTCTCTTTTTTTTCATTTTGTTGATGTTCGTTGGGGCCTCTCCGGGTTCATGCGGGGGAGGAATTAAGACAACAACATTGGTAAGTCTGGCAGTTCTGGGGATTTCCCGTCTTCGTGGACAGGAACGCCCCCAATTATTTCGACGTTCAATTTCGGAAACGAGCGTTGGCAAGGCTGTCAGCATTGTGATGGTAAGCATGATTGTGGTGCTCATGGCCACCATGCTCCTGCTTATGACCGAACTGGGGGAGATTGCCCACACCATGACCCGAGGGAAATTTTTAGAGTTGCTATTCGAGGTGGTCAGCGCTTTTGGTACAGTCGGGCTGTCTACTGGGGTTACGCCCGGGCTTTCTGTGGCAGGGAAGCTCATTATTACTATTGTAATGTTCTTTGGTCGCCTTGGCCCTTTAGTGATCGCTATTGCGGTGAGCCGGCGGAGCGTACCACGATATTATTATGCAGAGGAACATATTATGGTTGGATGAGGTATGAGATGAAGCAATTCGCTGTCATAGGGGCTGGTAATTTCGGTTATTACTTAGCCACGCATCTTTACAAAAAAGGGCACGATGTGCTGGTCGTTGATAAAGAACCCGCTCGAGTGCAGGAAATCAAAGAGGATGTGAGTCAAGCCGTGGTCGCCGATGCTACGGACCGAAAAGCCATGGAGGCCCTTGGGTTAAAGCAAATGGACGCGGCAGTAATCTGCATTGGTTCGGTTCTGAGCGACTCTGTTCTCGCCACGCTTAATCTAAAGGAAATCGGGGTTGAGCCTGTGCTTGCCAAGGCCATGAGTGAGGCTCACGGGCGTATCCTCCATAAGATTGGCGCTTCAGAGGTCTTTTTCCCGGAGAAGGACATGGCTATCTCATTAGCCGAGCGGTTACACAATCCGAATATGCTCGATTACTTACCCTTTCTCGAGGGTTATAGCATTATACAGTTGGCTCCGCCCAAAGGATTTATTGGAAAAAGCCTGCGCGAACTGAACCTCATCAATCAATTTGGAATCCAGGTAGTTGCGATAAAAGAGATTGTCCCTGACCGGATGAAGCTGATTCCCACGGCGCGGTTTATAATAAAAGACAGCGACACTATGATTCTATTGGGACCGAACGAGGCGCTTGATAAACTTCGTGAGATGGACTGATGATTAGGGCTCACAAGATGAATGAGATTCTACGAGGGATAGGCATATGAGACTTTCGACCAAAATCATGAGCTTTGTTTCTTTGGGTATCATCGCGTTGCTGGCGATTGATGGATACCTTTCAGCCCATCGTGAAATTAAACTGTTTGATAATGACATGGAGCACGACGCCCTCCTGCTCGGTCACGCGATGAAGAAATTGGTTGCTGATGCCTGGCAGGTCAAGGGTCAAGACCTGACCATGGAATTGATTGGGGAGGCCAATAAAGATGAACATCAGATACGGATCCGGTGGGTCTGGCTGGACGCACCACCGGGCGACCCCAATGAGCCCCGCGTTTCCCGCGCAAAGCTTGGTCCGGTAGTCCGCGGACAGGAGGTTTCCATTAAAAAGATGGTCGCAAAGGGCGTCGGTCACCGCTATACCTATGTGCCGATCCCTATCGACAACGTGAGGCATGGTGCTCTTGAGCTTTCCGAATCTTTATTTGAGTTGATGGATTACACCCATGAGACTGTTATTCGGTCGTTTATCCTGGCTGGTCTGATGTTGTTGGCAAGCTGGCTCTTGCTGCGGGTGCTGAGCGTGAAATTTGTTAGAGGCCCGTTGAACCAACTGGTAGAAAAGACACGGCGGATTGGGGCCGGTGAATTATCGGGAGATCTCGTGCTTCGCGGAAAGGATGAACTATCAAGCCTGGCGAGCGCGATGAATCGAATGTGTAGGCAGCTTGCTAAAGCGCAGGAGGCTATCCGCACTGAAACAGAAGCTCGCATCTCTGCCCTTGAACAACTTCGCCACACGGAACGCCTGGCCACACTGGGCCGCCTTTCTTCAGGGATAGCGCACGAACTGGGTACGCCTCTTAATGTCATTTCAGGAAGAGCCCAGCTTATTGTGAGTGAAGACCTGGAGAAAAAAGAAATTGCCGAATGTTCCAGGATAATCAGGGGGCAGGCAGAACGTATGACAAAGCTAATCCAGAAATTTCTGGATTTTGCCCGTCGCAGGGCACCCCAAAAATCACCGGTCGATCTACGGATTCTGGCCGGCCAGATCCTGGAAATGCTGAATTCAAGTGCCGGAAAACAGGGTGTTTCCCTTGAACTTGTTAAGAACAGCGACATACCACGGGCCGCAATCGACCCATCTCAAATACAGCAGGTTCTGATGAACTTGGTTATGAACGGGATACAGGCGATGCCCAAGGGTGGCCATCTGGAACTGGGGTTCCACCTTAAACGCGTTCGCCCCCCGTCCCAGGAAAGTGGTGAAAAAAAAGAATACCTCGCTATCTACGTCAAGGATGAAGGCGAAGGCATATCCCAAGAAAATATGAATCTTCTTTTTGAGCCTTTTTTTACCACCAAGGAAGCGGGCCAGGGTACCGGTTTGGGACTGTCCATAGCTTACGGAATCGCTGAAGAGCACGGCGGTTGGATCGATGTCGAAAGCGAGCTGGGCCGAGGTGCGTGCTTTACAGTCTTTCTGCCGGTGGAGGTTGCGCAATGAAAGGCAAGGTGTTGATTGTTGATGATGATCAGGCCATGTGTGAAATGCTTGACTTTGACTTGCGCCGTCGGGGTTTTACAACGGTCTGGTATTCCCTGGCCGAGAAAGCCTTTTCCAACCTCAAGGAAGCGGATTTTGACGTTCTCCTGGCAGATATCAAGCTGCCCGGCATGACCGGTATCGAGTTATGTGAACGGGTTGTCGATAACCGTCCGGACATACCAGTCATCGTGATGACCGCCTTTGGGAACCTCGAAACCGCTATCGCTGCAATTCGGGCAGGTGCCTACGATTTTGTCACCAAGCCGGTAGACCTGGATATTCTGGCAGTCGCCCTGGACAGGGCCATCACACACCGTGCCCTACAGGAAAAGGTAAAGACCCTCAGCCAGGCGCTCGAACACGCCCAAGGCTTTGAGGACCTGCTGGGTGACAGCCCACCGATGCAGGCGCTATATTCGAAGATTACCCGTGTTGGCGATACCGAAATCTCTGTGCTCATCCTGGGGGAAACCGGCACGGGTAAGGAACTGGTGGCGCAGACCCTGCACAAACAGAGCCGGCGCCGCACCGGACAGTTCATCCCTATCAATTGCTCGGCGTTGCCGGAAGCACTGCTGGAAAGCGAGCTTTTCGGTCACAAACGGGGTGCCTTTACCGATGCCAAAAGCGACCATAAGGGTTTGTTCCTGGAAGCTGAAGGCGGCACGCTATTTCTTGATGAGATTGGCGAGATCCCCATGGTGCTTCAGCCTAAGCTTTTGCGAGCCCTGGAAGAACGTCGCGTTCGGCCGGTTGGCGGCAATGCGGAGGTTGCCTTTGATGTGCGCATCATTGCCGCCACCAACCGCGACCTGGAATCTGCTGTTGAAGAAGGGCTGTTCCGTGAAGATCTTTTCTATCGGCTCAACGTCGTCCAGGTGGAAGTTCCGCCACTGCGTGCACGCGGAACGGACGTGCTTTTGCTGGCCAGCCATTTTATGGAGCATTTCTCACGTCTTACCGGCAAGCAGGTTGTCGGCCTCTCGAATACCGCGGCACAAAAACTACTGTCCTATTCCTGGCCCGGCAATGTCCGTGAGTTGCGTAACGCCATCGAACATGCCGTGGCACTGACCCGCTTTGAGAAACTGGTCGTGGAGGATCTCCCCAAAAAGATTCGAGCTTATCGGAGTGATCATATCTTGCTGGGCACTCACGACCCCACCGAACTTATTTCCATGGAAGAAGTCGAACGCCGCTACATCCTGCATGTCCTGAAGGCCGTCGGGGACAACCGGACATTGGCGGCACGTATCCTGAAACTGGACCGA
>JAFDJF010000646.1 GCA_019307645.1 Deltaproteobacteria bacterium | reverse complement strand
CCGGCCCAATGCTCTGACCATAAAACAGATCAAATCTTTATTTGAATCCATTAATCGCAACACTATCCTTGGTATCCGTGATTATGCAGTCTATGCCTTGATGTATCAAACAGGCTTAAGAGTCGGCGAAGTTCATGCTTTGAACCTCGAAAGTATTGATTTTGAAAATAAACAGCTAACGGTCACAGGAAAAGGCAATAAACAAAGACACCTCCACCTCACGGATGAAATGTGTCAAATCCTGACTGAGTACCTGGCCGTGCGCCATTTCTTTCACAAAAATGATAAAAAAACAGCTTTGTTTATCTCGAAAAAAGGAAACCGTCTTGCCATCAGGACTATAGAAGATAACATAAAGAAAATCTTTCGTAAGGCAAACTTCTATGTGCCGTTCAATGTCACATGCCATACCTTAAGGCATAGTTTCGCTTCTCATCTAAATGATAAAGATGTTGACATCCTGGTGATTCAAAGTCTGCTTGGTCATTCTTCTCCAAGAAGCACCGTCGTAATGTCAACCGAATTTTGACCACCTGTGCTAACCGAATTTTGACCACCCTGAGCCATGTGTATAATTCGGGATGATAAGGGGAGATCATCCCAGACCTTCCTTATTGTGATCAGCAGGTGAAACGGAGGGAGCCCATAGGGCGACCGGAGTTTCACCTGCTGAGATGTTTGCCTGCAAACATCTCTCCGTTTTTTATTCGTGTAGGAGCTTCAGTTCCAACGCCTTTGTTTGCTTATAACCAATATCAGCTCTTGACGTATCGTAAATCCTGACCGGATATGTATAGCCGAATTCTCTAACCAGAAGATCTCCTTCAAAATCCGTAATCATGTAAATTTCACCAGCGCCCGTGCAGTTATTGAACCATGTCGTGTTGTCAGCCGTGAACTTTACATCTATAGTTTCGCACCTGCCTTTATGAGGATTATATACTTTGATTTCCACGAGTTTTGTGTCCTTTTATTTGTTCTGTTTTTTTCCCTTGAGACTTTGTTTCAGTCGATAGCTCTCCCAGTTACAATTGATGATGTGGGCCTTATGGGTCAGGCGGTCCAGTAAGGCAGCGGTCATGATCGGATCGCCAAATACCTGTGTCCAGTCTGCAAATCCGAGGTTTGTGGTGATTATGACCGAGCCCCTTTCGTGCCGTTCCGCCAAAACCTGAAAAAGCAATTCCGAACCCTCCTTGGAAAAAGGGATATAGCCAAGTTCATCTAAGATGAGCAACTCATAGCGGGTATACCTCTGAATAAGTCGGCGCAGTTCTTGTTCTTCCCTCGCTTCGATCAGTTCGTTAACCAGACCATAGCAAGTGATAAAACGGGTTCGGCAGTTATTTTTACAGGCCTCGATCCCAAGGGCGGTGGCCATATGGGTCTTGCCGGTACCACTTCGTCCGAGGAAAATAACATTTTTACGATCCTGAATATAACCGCATCCAGACAGTTCGCGAAAAAGACGAATGTCCAAGTCTATCACGGCATTCAAGTCGAATGTTTCTATCGGTTTGATAAGGGGAAATTTCGCCTCCCTGATCCTGCGGTTCAGCCTGTTCTCGGCCCTGGCCTGCAGTTCAACAGATGTTAGTTCCAGAAGAAACTCATCGTAATCTATGCCGGCCTCCCTGGCCTGGCGTAGATGAACTTCTATACCACGAGCCATGGTGGAGAGCTTCATGGCCTTCAAGTTTTCTTTCAACACCATTAATGTCCCATTTTTCATCTCACACCTCCCAACTGCCCATAAACCGTTACATCAGGAGGCGGCATACTCGGCCAATTGGCCAATGGGGCGATGCAGGCATCGGGTTCATTTGTGTAAATGAGAACGTGACGAACACCCTCGCTGGTGCGGATATTGTTCTCCAGGGCCAGTTCAACCGCGGCCTCAACCTCACTGGCATGGTGCTCTCTGTAAAACATGAGAACAGAAATAAAATCCTTGATCCCCTTGGTCTCGCCCTGGGCGCTGCAAAAACTCTTTAGCAGAAGATGTAAAGACTCAGGCCACATCTCCCGCCATTGCCGGATGGGCCGGGCACTGTTAAAAGACATGGGCCGCTGCTGAATAAGCTCAAGATAATGGTCAGGGTTGAGACTCCATTTATTGTTGCCATATAACCTATCATGCGTGGCCAACTTTTTACCGCCGTAGAAAATCTCCACCTGAGCCACACCGAGCAGCACCTTCACCTTAAATCCTGCATAACGGGTCGGCACGGAATAGCGGTTCTTGTCAACTATTACCGTGGCGTATTTATCGGCCCGACCATCATATGTCTGCACGTTGCTGAAGACATCCTCCGGCAGAGAAAGAAGATGCTCCTTTTCATCTTCATACAGTTCATCAACTTTCCGTTCACGGCCATACATTTTATGATTCCCGTACACGACACACTGCTTTAGTATCCTCTCATTCAGCTCTGCCACACTTGAAGCCTCTGGAACGGGCACCATGTAATTGCGGCG
>JAFDJF010000645.1 GCA_019307645.1 Deltaproteobacteria bacterium | reverse complement strand
TGAAGGGAGTGTTATTCGAATGAGCATTCCGTTTCCATTGCTATCCCCTTGCTTTATCACCTCAACACAGTCCTGTAACATTTACCTTCGCCTCCAGTCTTCTATTAAGATTATTATTCCACAACAGACTCTTGACCTTCAGTCTTGGCTTTCTTTCTGCCCAGTCTCCTTTACATCGCATATTTTCTTCTTCGTCTTTGACAATTAGGCAGTTTGGGAAATTAATCCCTGCAAAGTCATTTCACGAACAGGGCGTTATGGAATGCTCGAATCAATAACACAAGGAAGTCAAAAACTCAAATTGTTGATCCTATAATGTTAGAGTAGCGTCCTCGGCACATCTCACGACCTCAACTCCTTTAATTTCAATCGCATATCGAAAGGAGTTAGATCATAGGGAGAACCAAGTTGTCGCATTTAGCTATCCTGATTTTGCCTAAGCGTACAGGTTCTCTATCCACCTTATGGCTTCGGTGTCAGGAACATGCCGGGGATGATTGACGGCGATGCGGATCGAACCGAATCTAGAATTAGGTATCACGTCTTGACTAAGGCATTAATGCAACCAAGCTCACCAGGCCCGCAGCTCACTTGCACGTTCGGCCATAAAATAGTGATTGACATAATCCATTTAGGGTAGTATGTTAGTAGCATGAAAGCCAAGACATCTATCACACTATCGGTCGAGCTACTGAAGGCGATTGATCTGTACATCGGGGAGTACAAAAGCCGATCTGCGTTCTTAGAAACTGCGGCACGCAAATTCATTGTCCAATTGAAACGAAAAGAAACTGAACAGCGTGATTTGGAGATCATTAATCGTCATGCGGATTCGCTTAACGCTGAGGCAGAGGATGTGCTCACTTATCAGGTTCCGCTGTGAGACGCGGCGAGTTGTACAGACTCAGGCGACCTTCATCGCGTGATCCCAAAAAGTTTCGTGTGTTCGTCATTGTCAGCCGCCAGATTCTGATTGATTCCCGGTTCTCGACAGTTATTTGTGCCCCCGTTTACACGGCCTACGAGGGCCTCTCAACCCAGGTTGCCGTTGGGATCGACGAAGGTCTGAAGCATGAGAGCAGCATTCACTGTGATGAACTCATCAGTCTGCCGAAGCCTGTGTTGACAAACTACGTCGGCAAACTCTCTCCCGAAAAACTTCACCTTCTTGGGAAAGCTCTAAAAATTGCTCTGCAATTACATGAAGAATAGGTGTCCAGTCCGCCCTACCAGAGTTATATCTTAAAATATCGAAAGGCTATACCCCTGAGGGTACAGGAAATAAAAACATTGACTTTCTGGTCAGACCTGGTCAGACTTTTATGGTGGCTCAACGGTTATCCTTCACTTTCAAAAAAGTCACAGGCTGCAATTGCCGACGGAAAGAATCTGGTTTTTGTCAGTGCCGTCGTAGTCTGGGAAATAGGAATAAAAGAAGCTCTGGGAAAACTGGAAATCCCCCGGAATTTTAAGAGTGTGTTGGAAAACCAGCCCTTTAAAATGTTGAATATCACCGTTGAACACACGCATGCTGTGAGGGATCTTCCTTTACATCACAGAGACCCGTTTGACAGGATGCTCGTGGCCCAGGCGAAAGTAGAAGGCTTTACCCTTGTGACACATGATGTCCGTTTAAAGAAATACAAAGTCTCCCTGATGGAGGCCTGATGCACCAAGTATTATTTCCCACCTGCCATTCGAAAAGGTCCAGCACCGTAGGGCTGAAAAGGAAGTGAATTATTAACAGAAGGAGGGAAACTATGAAGGCGCTTGTTTTGTACGATTCCCTGGGCGGCAATACAGAGAAGGTAGCGGAACGGATCCACAGCACCTTAGGCCAGGGAGGGGTCGAGAGCGAATTTGTCAAAGTCTCCGGGGATACTGATCTGGATCTCTACGATTACGACCTTCTGTTCCTGGGTTCCCCGGTCATAGCCTGGGGGCCGACGAATACAATGAGAGATTTCGTCATGAAAAAGCTCAGTGAGTATCACAAAACCAGGATCCAGCCTTCGGCCCCGCTCAGGCCGGGAAAATTTGCCGTGAGCTTTTGCACTTTTTCTGGCACTCACATAGGAGAAAACGAGGCAGTGCCTCTGACAAAATGGTTCAGCTCTTTTCTGGGGCACTTAGGGTGCCAGGTAATAGGCGAGTGGAATATTGTCGGCCAATTTCACAAAACAGCGGAGCCCAATATCAATGGGAGACTGGGTGATATTCGCGGGCGTCCCAACGAGAGTGATCTCCGGGATGTTGAAAACCGGGTTAAGGGGTTTTTAGCGGGTCTCGCGGCGTGGATGACATAGAAGCTTTTTTCAGGTTAATTCGAATTTCCCGAGCCCAAGAAAACTTCTGACTGGGAACCCGATTCTTGACCGTCGCCAAAGGATTTGATACAGTTTTGTAATGCAAGCGTGAAAAAGCAGATAATACTACTCTACGTTTTCAGTAAGCCCAGGCACAACAGTGGTTTTTGGTTC
>JAFDJF010000105.1 GCA_019307645.1 Deltaproteobacteria bacterium | reverse complement strand
CTTTGAGGATGCCGGGGGGGTTTGGGGGCTGGATACAAAGAAAACCCAGGAGGAGGTCTGGCAGAGGGTGACGGGAGAGAAATTGAACGACTGGCATGAGGCCGGGACCGGTCTTACGACACAGAAACCGGCGGTTCTGTGTATTGGACAAGCCGGGGAGAGGCAAAGCAGGATGGCGATCAGCGTTATGGGAACGGGAGGCGTGAAAATTGCCAGCCCGCAGGGCCTGATAGAAAGCTGGTTGTGGCACAGGGCCGGTTTCCAGTATAATGTGGATGAACCCAGACGTGAAAGCCCCATTTCCAATTTCAGTGATTATTGGACGGTTAGTTTTATGCCTGGTTCGGCGACGCTTACATCTACTACAGAACCCTGCCGGCCGCATGCGTGTCAGGGTTGTGCAATGGCGTGCAATCGAAGGACAATAAGCGGTCTGAGCAATGAATCCTTTTGCATGACCACAATCTGGCCGCTGACCAATGTGTTCCCTCCTGAGGCCGCCGAAGCAATTGAAGCCCGCACCGCTTATACCGGAGAGTTTCCAGGGAGTCTTCTAGAGAGGTCTGATCTCTGGAATCTGAGCAGGAGCCGATTTCGATTGTCCGACCTTTTGGACGAATTCGGCATAAATTCCTATGAGATGCTGGTGGCCGATGTCTATCTGATTAATCTGTTTCTTTTGGGTGTTGCGGGCCCGGGAAAGCCCGTTGACACGGATTTACCCTTTGATAAATGGTCGACCCCTGAGTTTAAGGAATCTCTTATACGGATGATAGTGGAGAGAAACGGGATCGGAAATGATCTGGCCGAAGGCGTTGCCAGAGCGGCGGAGAAATGGGGGAGATATAAGGAAGACACGGACAGCGGTCTGCTCAACCTTATGTGTTGGGGGTATATGGAGCATAATGATCCTGCTGCAGAGGTTGACTTTTCTTACGGTTCCCTCCTTGGAGAAAGAGACTGCAATGATCACAGTTTTAATTTGCCTGTCCATCAAATCCCCCGGGTGGCCGATATAAGCGGAACAGAACCTGTTTTGTCGGCAGAAGAATTGGCAGAGATCCTTTCGAGAAAGGTTCTGCCGTACGATGGAGACCCGTTTATGTTCGACTACGGCGATGGGCCGACCGGCATCTATTCTGAACACAGAGTCAAAACAACCGCCTGGCTCAGACATTATACGAGGTTCTGGACCGAGTCGGCGGGGTATTGTGATTTTCTGTGGCCAAACTTTATTAACCTGAACGCACCGGATATGCTGGGCGCTACGCCAGACGGGGAGGCCAGGTTCTTAAACGCTGTTACAGGCAAAGAAATGAGTTTTGTCGAAGGCATTGAATTGGGAAGAAAGATCTGGAATCTGGACAGGGCTGTATGGGTATTGCAGGGAAGACACAGAGACATGGAGGTGTTTAGCGGATATGTTTATTCCAAGCCAATCGAAAGACCTCATTTTTTGCCTGTATATGAAAAGACCGGGTGGCAATATGCGGACAATGTGGGGCGGACCCTGGATAGATCCAGATTCGAGGAATGGAAGACAAAATACTATGAGTTCGAGGGATGGGACCCACATTCAGGTCGGCCCACGAGAAGAACGCTTGAAGGCTTGGGCCTGGGGAAGGTTGCTGATGCGCTTCAGAATGAAGAGAAGCTGGAGAAATAACAGACGGAAGGCCTGAGAGAGGGTAAAGAATCCGGGATTGCTACCATGCGGGGAATATTTTAAGCCGCAGAATATCGAATAACGAATGACGAATGACGAAGTATTGAATCGCTTCGCTCTATTTATTTTATATAATTGATAAAAACTCCTTCCTTCGTCATTTGGAATTCATGTAATCGTCATTCGATTATTCAGTTTTTAGCCAACGTTGCCATGTTTTTTATGCAACTAAAGGGTAATCAACAGAGGAGACAAGCCAATGAGTAAACATGCTTATGAAACCACCGCGGCATTTCACGAACTGATGGACCTGATTCGCCAATCGGATAAGCTTTTCCTCGAAGGTGAGAGGGCTGTTCCGGATGAGATGTCTGTTGTCGAGGGCTATCGGTGGCTGACCGAAATATTGGCCGTTGCTTTAGAGTGTTATATGTGGGGCGATATGGCGCGGCCGATGATGGTGCCCATTGTCGGGCCGACTCGCAAGTTCAGCGGAGACAACGCCGATGCATTCTACTACTTCGCGCCGGTGGACCCCGACCGCAGTTATCGTATCCGGGGTACCCGGGGAGATGCGGTGTACCTGTCTATGACCGTCTACGGTGGGCCAAAGGACGGTCACTGGTCCACCCGTATCGTGTGCACGCTCAACGACCGCAACATGGTTTTTAACGAAGACGACACCTTTGAGGTGGTGCTCAGCCCCAATGAACATCCGGGAAACTGGATGAAGCTGGAGCCCGATGCCGAGTGCGTGGTCACCCGGGATTACATGGTCGACCCGGTAAACGGAAAGCAGGCATCTTGGCAGATCGAAGCCATGGACCCTGCACCGCCGCCCCGGCTGAGTGATGCAGACATGGCCCGACGTTTCCGCACGGCGACTAATTTTCTGCGCGATGCGTGTGCCATCTTCCCGATGCAGATGGATGACAGACATCCGATGATCGAGAAGGTAAATGCCATTTCTGAGCCCTATCCGGTTCCCCAGGTCACCTTCGGGTGGGCCGCAGGTGATGCGTCTTACGCCATAGGGAGCTTCAGCCTTGGCGATGACCAGGCCCTGGTCCTGGAGGGCACGTCTCCTGAGTGTGCCTTCTGGAACATGTGCCTGTGGAATCCGTACCTGCAGACTTACGACTATCGCTACGAACAGGTCACGATCAACGGGGGGCAGGTTAAATGCCAGGGTGACGGATCTTGGAAAATTGTGGTCGCTGCGCGTGATCCCGGGATACCGAATTGGGTATCTACGGCCGGCCACCGACAGGGTGTAATCTGGTTCCGGTGGTTCCTGCCCGAATCCATGCCAATGCGCCCACAGGCGCGGGTTGTTGACTTTTCGGACCTGGAAGAATAATTTCCAAAGGGTCCAGGGGGTCCAGGATTAAAACCCCCAGGACTCAAGGGGCCAAGGGTTCGAGGGTTCGAGTGAAGTACGAAAGAATTAAAAAAGAGGTGGAAGCCTGACAAAAGTCCTACAGACTTTTGCCCTTGAACCCTAGACCCCTTGAATCCTCGAACCCTTTAACCTTTAACCTTTTAACTTTCCAAGAGGTAATACTAAATGATTCCGATTATTGAATTTCAGAAACGATCTTTGACCGGGCCGGTAATGAAGGCGGACGAGTTTGACCTTGGGTTAGCGATGAAAGTTCGGGACCTGGTGGCCAGGCATAACATCCGGTACAATCCGGAAGAACTCATTGTGGATGATGCCACGGCCGATGCGGTGTTCCGGGCTGGTGTTGAGTTGCTGACAGATATCGGGCTGTATCACCTGGAGACCGAGCGAGTGGTCAAGTTCACGAAGGAAGAACTTGAAGGGATTGCAGGGGAGTATCGAGAGAGTCCAGGTAAACGCACCTTTGGCCGTGGAAAGGATGAGATCACGGTTGAGTACCGCACAGGCGCTGATACGAGACCACCCCTCCTGTACGCTGGGCCAGCAGGTGTAGCCGAAGAAGACTGGTTTGGCTCATTTATCCAGTCATTTGCCCAGGAAGAAGCAGTCAAAGCCATGGGCATTGCTCCCGGGCTTGACAAGCTTGGCGATATCGTACCCAAGGCGGGCACGCCCAGCGAAATATACGTTAGTCAATGGGAACAGAAACAGATCAAAGAAGTCCTCAGGCGTGTAGGCCGGCCCGATATGCATTGCGGTTTGCTATCCACCGTGAGCACCGTTGGCGGGACCATGGCCATGATAGGCCCGGGTTTGAGGGAGCCGCACAATACCCATATCGGGGTACACATCATACCGGAGCAGAAGCTGGACTGGGCGCGATTGATTTTGGCCCAGTTCTGCCAGGATCGAGGTATTGCCCCATGGCAAAGCGCCATGTCCATGATCGGAGGGCTGTGTCGAGACGCATCGGATACGGCAGTCGTTCTTGTTGCAAACCTGCTTGGACAACTGGCGTATGCCCGGGGGCCCATGTGCAGCCTTTTTACAAACCATATGGACGGCTCATGGGGAACACCCAGCGCGTTGTGGGCTTACAGTGCGGCTGCTCGTGCCTCGGAGCGCAACATTCGTGTGTGTATCGGCGGAGTTGCTGCGTGTACGACAGGTTTGGGAATGATTGAGGCCCAGTTGTTGCACGCGGCAGCCATAGCCGTACTCAACACGGCCAGCGGCATGTCTTACTGCTGGATAGCTGGCCCAAACGGGCTGGATGCCCGTTTGCTGGGTGAGATAATGGATGTGACGGCCGGTATGAAGCCGGAAAAAGCCAACGAACTGATTAAGGCAATACTGGCTAAGGTTGATGAAGTTGAGGAAGGCGAGGCGATGCTCCAGGTCCCGTTTCCAGATATGTATGATGTAAAAACGGTCCGGCCAAAGCCGGATTACGAAGCCATGATGATGCGGGCAAAGGACGAACTGGCGCGCCTGGGTGTGCCGTATCATTAGAATTTGAAAACAAGGAGGAATGAAATATGGCAACGCAGAGTATCTCAGAACTATTTAACATGAGTGGGAAGGGTGCTGTGGTAACCGGAGGCGCAATGGGTATCGGTCAGGCCGTCGCCTTTCGTCTCGCAGAAGCGGGCGCCGGGGTGATGATTGCTGACATTGATTTGGAAGGCGCCGATAAAACAGTGGCGGAAATCATTTCCAGTGGCGGAAAAGCCCAGGCAATCAAAGCGGATGCCGGCAGCGGTGCCGATGCGAAGAAGGTGATGCAGGCGACTGTGGAGGCCTTTGGGAGCCTTGACATCCTGGTCAACAATGCGGGCATCTTTCCGCTTTTGGAGGTCATGAGGGTAGAAGAAGAGTTATGGGACAGGGTGATCAATGTTAATCTGAAGGGGACTTTCATGTACGCTCAGGCTGCTGCCGCCCGGATGATCGAAGCGGGAAAAGGAGGAAAGATTGTCAACCTGGCCTCAGTAGACGGCTTGCATCCCAACGGGAATGCAACCCCATACAATGCCTCCAAGGGCGGGGTGATCATGCTGACCAAGGCCCTGGCACTGGAGCTGGCTCCGCATAATATCATTGTCAATGCCGTTGCGCCGGGCCAAATAATAACACCGGGCGTCAAAACCTGGGGCGCAAAAGCGGTTGAAGACGGACTGACCATAGAGCAGCTTTCCAAAAGCTTTAAAGGACGTATTCCGCTCGGTCGTACCGGGGAACCGGATGATATTGCCAGGGTGGTCCTGTTTGCGGCCAGTGCGGCAGCCGACTACATGACCGGCAGTCTGTTGCTTGTGGATGGCGGATATTTGCTTTCTTGACAGGCAACTGGTCAGGTTGCTTAGACTGTAGGTCCCGCGGAACGCGGGATTAGTTTCCGAAGCCTGCGCTATCTGCGCATTGATCGAAGCAGGGCGCCCAAAACCTTCTCGGCCTCCACAATTTTTGATTCGCAGTTAGAATGTCATGTTCATGCCTTTGCTAATAGTCTTCAGCCTTCAGCCTAAATAACCTGAGTTACCTTATAGAAAGGAGTCGCAACAGATGGAAAAGATGATATATGCTGTTTGGAAACAAGAAAAAGAATCTTCGGCTGATTTTCGAGAGAAAATGCTGGGTGAAGTCTCACCCAAGCTCGTCAAGCCAGGGGTGCATAAGCTCCGGGTCAGCATCGTCGACGAGGACGTTGCTCCGGCCGAGCCGCTTCGAATTATCGCGACTCGGCCCGCCGCTGAAGGCATCATTTCCATGTGGGTGGACACGGCGAATAACCGAAGCCCCCTTGAGGAGGTGATCGAAAGCGCTGTTGCCCGCATGGTGGGATATCTGGTTACGGAATCCGTGCCCATCGTCAACACGAAACATACTGTCCGTGATGGCGAGCGCGTCCCCGGCATGAATTCCGTTGTTTTTCTGCAAAAGCCGCCGCGCCTGAGTTACGAATATTGGTTAGAAACATGGCTCGGCAGTCACACGCAAATCGGAATCGACACCCAGTCAACCTTTGGTTATAAACAAAACGTCATCGTACGCCCGCTGACTTATGTTGCGCCGCCATACGATGCGATCGTGGAAGAGAACTTCCCGGAAGAGGCGATGACGGATAATCAGGTCTTCTACAATGCAAAGGGTGACGAGGAGAAATGCAGCAAAAACGAGCAGGCCATGATTGAAAGCTGTACTCGATTCATCGACTTCGACAAACTCGATCGCATACTCACGAGCGAATATGTGGTGAAGTCCTGAATATATAAAGCCTAAAGTGCTTTTAAAAGCAGGGAGAATGGCTATGCAACTGGCTTTTTATTTCGACCAGACAAGGTGTATCGGTTGTTACACGTGCACTGTTGCGTGCAAGAACTGGCACGACGTGCCGGCAGGCCCGGCCAACTGGCGACGGGTGTCAACCATCCAGAAAGGCTTGTATCCGGAGCTTTTCGTCGCGTTCCTGTCACAAGGATGCTACCACTGTGCAGATCCGGCGTGTGTTGATGTTTGCCCGGTAGGCGCAATCAGCAAAAGGGAAACCGATGGTGTGGTCGTTGTAGACAGGGAGGCATGCCTTGGCGCAGACGAGTGTTCCCGCCCATGCCTTGAAGCCTGTCCCTACGATGCGCCGCAGTTTGGGGCTGAAGACAATGCAAAGATGCAGAAGTGCGGTTTCTGCCTCGACAGATGGGACGATGGCAAGCAGCCGATATGCGTGGCCGCCTGTCCAACCCGAGCAATGGATGCCGGCCCTCTCGAAGATATCCAGGCCAGATACGGCAGGTCGTCGGAGGCTGTCGGGTTCAACTACAGCGACAAACTCAGACCGGCAATCATATTTAAACCTAAACTAGAAGTTTACCCGAAAGTGACCATCCTTCGGGTTCGCTGATGTACTATATTTTTACTGTTATTCTGTGTTTTTTCACTCGAAACCTCGAACCCTTAAATATCCCTGCTCAGAGAGGGTTGTATTGGGAAAAACTCTCACATAGGGTTTTCGCGAAGCGATGACTCTTTCATTCCCGCGAGTTGCGGGGATGAAATGTCTGTGTGCGTCTGCGTGGGTCTGCCTGCCCAATGGAATGTTTTTGGAGTTGTTATTCCATCGGGGTGGCAAAATAATTTTTCCTAAGGAGCCTCCAAAGATGATCGAAAAAGGTGATAAAGAGAGAATAGAAAAAACGGTTACATGCCAACACTGCGGCAGCATCTGCCTGCTGAAGGTCCACACCCGGGATGGTCGGATCACAAGGATCGAGCCTGACGACGGTCCTGAACCTCAGCTCCGTGCCTGCGCGCGCTGCTATGCCCTTAAGCAAAAAGTGCATGACCCAAACCGCGTGATTCATCCCATG
>JAFDJF010000644.1 GCA_019307645.1 Deltaproteobacteria bacterium | reverse complement strand
TAAGATTCTGAGAAGAAAGTTGCGGGATATGGAACTGGAGAAAACTAAATTGAAATAGTTTCTATCCACAAATAACTTTTTTTCGGAGTATTACGATGAAGACGGTAGCAATATTCGGAGCCGGGATTGCCGGCCTTAGCGCAGCACATGAGTTCGCTCGTCTTGGTTACAAAGTGTCCGTATACGAGGCCAATCAAGAAGCCGGAGGATTCTTTCGCAGCTCGCGTATGCCTGGTCACGAGAACATGCCGTCAGAATATTAGTGGCACGGATTCGGCCCCTGGTATCACAACGTGTATGACGTAATGAAGCAGATCCCGTTCGACGAAACAGGGAGTGTATACGATAAAGGCCTCTCGCGACCAATCGACTTTGGTATTGCTCCCGACAAGGGTAGAACCAAATTCAACGATTCGTGGATACTCCCTGTATCGAGGATGCTCAGGATGTCCGGTCTGGATAGTCTCAAGTGGGGATGGCTGATGTTCAAGACGTGGGCGTCAAACCGTCGGACTTTTGAACACTACTCAAGGCTGAATGCTTCTGAGCAGTGGAAGCCGTTTTTGAGTAAACTGGGATGGAGGACCTGGAGAGCCACTTACGGTCCTTGGGTCGGTTCGGATTGGACCAACGTTTCGCTCCATACCGTGGGACAGTTTTTCCGCAAACTGCTTATATCAAGACCTTCCCACCGCCACATCGCTGACGCAGAAGGACCGGCATGGACACACAGCCAAGGCGATGGGTGGCTGCTTCTGCGGGGGCCGAGCAGCGAGTGCTGGTTCGACAAGTGGATTGCGCATCTTGAAAAGAGAGGGGTCAATTTTTTTTGGGAACAACCATTGCACATGCTTGATTACAACGGTGAAAAAATCACGGCTGCACAATTGGCGACCGGCGGCGAAGTCCAAGCCGATATCTACGTCCTGGCGACGAATCCTTTTGCAGCGGCAGATATCCTGAAGCGAACACCAGATCTTGCGGAAGAGGATCAGCTGCGCCTGTTTAAACCGCTCACCCAGGACGGCCCTCATACACAGGTGTCCTTCAGAATCGCATTCTCTGAGAAAATTGCATGGCCGCGCAAACGTGCCGCAGTGATCATCGCGGACTCCGAGTACAATTTTACGTTGTTCGCGGAAGAACAGGTATGGGCGCCGGATGTGGATCTCGGTGCCGGTGTTGAGTCCTTGTGGACCGGCACTGCGTGTGTTGGCTCTGTCCCGGGTCGACTTTACGGTGTGCCGCTTGTCGAGTGCTCCAAAGAACAATTCATCGAAGAAGTAAAGGCGCAATTGTTCAGCTGCGAAGGTCTCGATGCGCTCATCAAGGAAGCCAACAACGACCGCAGCTTAACCACTTTCCCGATCATAAGGGTGGAGGTCTGGCATGAATGGCGGTTTTCACCGGAAGGCATCAAATCCTATCAACCAAAGTGGGTAACGACAAACAACACACAACCATACCAGCCGACACAGGCGACATCGATACCCAACCTCGTTCTCGCGGGAGCGCATACCAAAACGGAAGCGGATGTGTGGAGTATCGAAGGTGCTGTGGAAAGCGGCCGGAGAGCAGCACAAGCGATCGAACCTATCGTCAAAGTGATCCCTCAGTATAAGTCTCGATGGCTTTCAGTCATCAGCGCCATCGATGACGTATTCTTTTCAATCGGTGCTCCTCACGTCCTCAACTTTTTTTTGATCGGTTTTTTCATTACGCTTGCTGCGCTGGTCACGATAGGGTTGTGGTAATAAGTTGTTCACAATATACAATTATTGTATTAACTTTTTAGGAAGCCATCAATTAGAGTCCATACATAAATGGTAGATCTTGGTCCAGACTCCAGTGGTGTCCTTTTGATTAGTTCGTCCTAACATCAAGAGGAATGCTGCCTTCCGCCAACACCATGACGTCGGCTTTTGCTATCGATTTCTCAAAAGCTATCCTAAAACCACAAATTCGCAGCCTACAATCTTGACCCATCTGGCTTCGAACTTCCGTTCCCGCAAATGATTTAACTGATAACAAACAGGTGTGTTTGAGATATACCACTGTCATGATTTTTTAGAGACTAAAAACCGGGTATTCTTTCCATCAATAAATTTTCATTAAAATCGCTCGAATGAGCTATTTACTTCAATTGGTCAGCAACCGATTGATTCAGTGATTTTTGGGCCTCTATGAGCAGTTTGTATTTCGATTCAATTTTTTCCAAATTTTTCGACAAAACTGCTTTTAATAAATCTCCCTCGATTTCAGCCACTTCAATTCTTTCATAATAGTCCATAGTCTCTTTAAGATGGGCAATAACGATTTTACCTGTTAGGATTGGGTGATTGTTCGTTACATTTGCTTCCTCAAATCTTGTTCCATGTTCAAGCTCAACTTCTAAACCTTTTCGGAAAGCCTCAAGTGGAATATTCATTCCCTGGGTATTCACAATATTGAGGATCGTGGATGCTTCTTCTCCTGAAACAGTTG
>JAFDJF010000643.1 GCA_019307645.1 Deltaproteobacteria bacterium | reverse complement strand
ATTTCATGAGGGATAATCTCGCTACTTCACGCCGAACGGGGTTGAAACCGGACAGAATAACCGCTTCCGGCGTATCATCAATAATAAGATCGATGCCGGTCGCTGCTTCAATCGCCCTGATATTGCGCCCTTCCCGGCCGATGATTCGCCCTTTCATCTCGTCGCTGGGAAGCTGCACAACCGAAACCGTCCGCTCAGCCACAAAATCACCGGCATAACGCTGAATAGCCGTTGCCATAATTTTTTTTGCCTTTTTATCTGCCTCCTCCCGGGTCTCATTCTCAATCCGTTTAATCATCTTGGCGCCCTCGTGACGCGCCTCGTTTTCCATGGCCGTCAGGCTCGAAATGGTCTCAAGCTGCTGTTTCTGCTGTTCGACAAGTTCGTTGTATTTTCTTTCGTTCTCCTCTATCGCTTCACTCTTCTTGGCCAGCCGTCTCTCCTTTTGCGATATTTCACGATCTCTTTTTTCAAACTGTTCAAGTTTTCGATCAATGTTTTCTTCTTTAGAAATCAACCGCCTTTCCTGATTTTTCAACTCGGAACGGGTTTCCTTTGTTTCGACGTCAAAATCGCTCTTCATTTTAAAGAGCCTGTCTTTCGCCTCGAGTCGCGCTTCCTTTAAAAGCGTTTCCGATTTACGCTTAGCATCTTTGATGATATTCAGCGCTTCCTCTTTTGCCGCTCTAACCTTTCCAGAAATGATTTTACCCCGTATCAGGTAGGCGACGCCAAAACCGGCGACAAAACTGCATACGGTCAATATCATTGTATAATTATTCATTTTTTTATCTCCAGATAAATTTTCATGCTCATACGCAGACAACGAAGCATGAAACAATTGAAATATTTGGTCATTCCAAAAGAAACCATGCCTGCATCTTTCACGGGCTATCTTTCACGGACATGGTTGTTCCGGATTCAGAACAACATGCCGAATCTTCCTCAAAAAATGGGGTGGCAGTGTCTAAAGAAAGGTCTGTGGGGTAACAGCAACGGAGATTTCATTCGATAATTGAGGGGGATTCCTGAACGGCTCTGCTGAACGGTATCCTGTTCCTGAACTAAATCAGACACAGGTGAACCCCCACCATAGTGCCGTGTTGGTAGGCCTTTGAACCTATCAAATAAGGTGGGCGCTTTATAGTTTCTTTAGGCTTTTCTGTTCAAGCAGAACCTGCGCACCGAAACAAGTGAAAGCTCCCGATAGATAAGTGTTGGGTCAAAGAACATCTTCCAATCACGAGCACGGCAGGGGCATCACCCTAGTTTTCGACAGGACAAGAACCAGTAGCGTCGTCATTCCCTCGGTAGAATTACGGAAGACAAGTCAAGCGTGCAACGCAATAGAGTTCGGAGATAAAAATCAATAAAACACACAAAGAATATGATCCTATATTGATCGGCAGCGAGGTTTCATGGCGCGGTCGTATTTATCGCGTTCAACAAGCTGGAAGCTCTCCGTTCCATAATTTCCAACAAATTCGCATGATTATCTTTAATTTCAAAATATTCGTTCGCAATATTCAGCGCTGCCAGTATCAAAATTGCCCTCTTACTGATCGTCATCGATTCGTCGGACAGCTGGCATTCCACCCTGGCAACCTCTTCGACCAGGTAATCGGCTACTTCTTTTGCCTTGGAAATATTCTTGTCTGCTTTAAATGTAAATGGATGCCCGAAAATCTCTATGGTTACAAATTGGTCCAATGATTATAAAATTACCTTTTCCTGAAGATTCTTTTATTCATTGCTCCTGACCGGCTTCGGTAATTCCCTCCAGCCTTTCCATCAGATTGTCGATTTTTGTTCGTATCAAGGCCTTTACTTCTGTTTGACGGTCTTCCAGCTCGCGTTTGCTCTGGATTTCCTCTTCCAAGCGGCCAACTTCGTTGTTCAGCTCTGCATTAGCAGCCTCAAGTGATTGGCAGGCCCCTATAAGTTTCTCTACTCTCTTTTCAATTTCATCAAATTGTTTCAGTATTGTTTCGTTATCCAATCGTCCACCTCATATATCTCTAAATAGTATAGTATTTCATATCACCTAAAGTCAAGATACTAATTTTCACCGACATGACCGGTGGTTTGAGAACAGAGTCAAGCACTTTTTTTTAGCACATCCTCAACAAATACCAGATCGTCGATGGTATTGACACCGGAAACCTCTATAGCGTCTTCGCTCACCAGGACACCGATCTTCCTTTTTTCTCGATAGCCGATCTCGATGATATCGGTCAAATAAAGTTCTCCCTGCGCATTGTCCGGTGTAAGCTTTAGCAACGATTCGGACAGAAACACCTTATCCACGCAGTAGATGCCGGAATTGATAAGCTTGATCTCTTTTTCCACGTCCGTGGCATCCGACTCTTCCACGATCTTCGACATGTTGCGTTGATCATCGATAACAACCCTGCCGTACCCCTTCGGGTTGTCGAATTCCACAGCCAAAAGCGACAGCGTGCGCCCATTTTCCTGGTGATCATCCAAAAGATGTTGTATCGTTTTTGTTTTCAGCAGCGGAACATCACCACACAAAATAATAACATGTTCTATATCATCCGGAATGTCCGGTACGGCGCACAGCACGGCATGCCCGGTTCCCATCTGTTTCTCCTGCACGGCAAATCTTATTTTACCGGTCGTCGAACAGACCCGTTTTACCTCTTGGGCCTGATGCCCGATCACCACGAAAACATTATTTCCCGCAATTTCGCGTGCAGTCTCGACACCATAGCTTATCATGGGCTTGCCGAGGATCTCGTGGAGGACCTTGGCCTTACCGGATTTCATACGCGTCCCCAGTCCGGCGGCCAGAATGA
>JAFDJF010000642.1 GCA_019307645.1 Deltaproteobacteria bacterium | reverse complement strand
GCATTTTCAAAAGCAAGCGGACTGTTGGATATTGATTTGCTCGTCGAGGCCATTAAGAGTGAGTTCAAAGACTTAAAACCCAATCAAAATGCTGAGGCTGCCAGGGTGACATATGAAAGAACATCGATTGGAGGCAGGTAATGGGGCGAAAAATGTACGGCAATATGATATCTTATAGCGAACCCGGACCGGGTGATGCCGGGAGGACAGGTTCTTGGAGGGTTTTACGCCCCATCATTGACTTGAAGACTTGCATCCCTGCTAAGACAGGGAAAAAGGCCTGTTTTATTTGCTGGCTGGTATGCCCTGATGGGGTGATTACAAAGACCATACCGCCAACAATTGATTATGAATACTGTAAAGGCTGTGAGATCTGCGCTGAGGAATGTCCAGCCGGCGCAATTGCCATGAAAGAAGAAGCCGGCCTCATGGAGGAGGATAAGTAAACGTATGCATATTATTGATTCAGGTAATGTTGCGGCAGCCACAGGCGTTAAGCTATCTCGGGCCCAGGTGATCGCCGCATACCCGATTACCCCTCAGACTCCGTTGACCGAGAAACTATCAGAGTTCGTGGAATCCGGCGATATGGATGCTCAGTACATCCCTGTCGAAAGTGAGCACAGTGCACTGGCCGTGTGCATTGCCGCATCCAGTACCGGTGCAAGGGCCTTTACCGCTACCAGTGCCAATGGCCTCCTGTACATGAGCGAACAGGTAAACTGGGCAGCAGGCGCAAGGCTTCCCCTTGTCATGTGCGTGGTGAACAGGGGTATCGGCGCCCCCTGGACCGTATGGAATGATCACCAGGACGCCATGTCGCAGAGAGATAACGGATGGATCCAATTATATGCGAGCGACCATCAGCAGATTATTGATACTGTCATTAAGGCCTTTTTCCTTGCCGAAAAGATGAGCATCCCGGTCATGGTCTGTTATGATGGGTATATCCTTTCCCACACGTATATGCCCTTTGAAATACCGGATGCCGCACAAGTTGACGCGTTTCTTCCGCCGTTTAATCCCACTTATGCCCTTGATCCAAATAATCCCGCGAATTTCAACACTGTGACCATGCCGGATGTGAGAGATGACATACGCGGAAATCTTGCCCCCGGTTATATGGAAATACGCCGTATGCTGCATCTGGACATGAGAAGTGCGATTGAGGAATTGGCGGCAGTTGACAAGAAGTATGAGGAGGTCTTTGGAAGGGGCGGCACACCCTATGTGGAAGGCTATAAGTGTGATGATGCGGCTTACATTGCCGTATGCATTGGTTCTCTTTCATATCAACTGAGAGGTGTTGTGGATTCCCTGCGCGAAGAGGGAATAGACGTTGGGGTTTTGGGAATCCGTGTCTACAGGCCGTTTCCGGATGAGGCAATTGTTCGTGCCCTTAAAAAGGCAAAAAGGGTCATTGTGTTCGAAAAGGCCCTGAGTTACGGATATCAGGGTCCTTTGTTTAGTGATATCAAATCAGCCTTTTATCCTTGTCAGGAAAGGCCGCTTTTGCAGAATTACATCCTGGGGCTGGGGGGCAGAGAAATCAAGAATCGGGCCCTCTATGAGGCCCTCAAGGAATCTTGTACTGGCTCGGAAAAGGTAACGGATACCCCTAAATGGATAGGTCTTAAAATACAGGATTGAATATTATGAACGAAAAAACAACCGTACTTAATCTACCTGAAGAGGAGTTTATCCATCCGGGCAACAGGGCATGTTCCGGATGTGGACTCGGTATCATATACCGAATTGCAACCAAGGCCTTAGGCAAAGATACCATTCTCGTGGTGCCCCCCAGTTGCCTTACCGTGTTCCAGGGGCTTTATCCCATTGCCGCAACCAAGCTGCCATGCATAAACGTGACCTTTGCATCAACCGCTGCTGCTGCTACAGGCGTAAAAGCGGCCCTTGCGGCGCAGAAAAAGGAAGGTATAACTGTCGCAGCCTGGGCTGGAGATGGGGGAACTGCGGATATCGGCATACAGGCCTTGTCAGGGGCATGTGAAAGGGGTGATGATTTCATTTTCTTTTGCTATGATAATGAGGCCTATATGAATACGGGCGTTCAGCGTTCCGGCACCACACCGCGGGGTGTCATAACTACGACCACCCCCTTCAAGGGTAAGCTGCAGCAACAAAAGGATGTGCCCGCGATCATGGCAGCCCACGGGATCAACTATGTGGCGACCTGTTCTGCTTCATTCCCCCTGGATCTTTATGATAAAGTAAAAAAGGCAAAGACCATTCCCGGCACAAAATACATCCATATCCACACACCCTGTCCCTCGGGGTGGGGGTTTGATACACGATATACGGTAAAAATCGGAAAGCTTGCCGTGGAGACCGGGCTTTATGACCTGTATGAGATTGAATATTCCAAGCTGACACTCACCGGTCCCTCCAAAAAACTTACCAAGGAAAAATTGATCCCCGTAAAAGAATATTTTAAAACACAGTCCCGTTTCAGGGCTTTGACAGACGC
>JAFDJF010000104.1 GCA_019307645.1 Deltaproteobacteria bacterium | reverse complement strand
CGTGGGTGGTTCTTTTTAGAAGGCCGCATCACTGATGACATCCGCCATTATGTCTCCAAAACGTGAATATTAAGCAGCATAAAGGCAGAGAAGGTCATAATTTGCGCGGGATACGTGCTTTTTTAGCTCCCTAAGGCCAAATTGCGTACCCATCTGCCGTTCTTTTGGAATGACTCTCAAATATGCGGCTTCTAAAAAGAACCACCCACGGCCCTAGCCCTGTCCGCCTCTGACGGATGCCGGTGTGGCAAAACGATAAACTGTCAGCTTTCCTTTTATCACGCAGGTTTCCTCGCCGTTGTCGTCTTACTCACCCCGGGAATCAGAATCCTGCCGCCGGATACCCGGAAAAATATCTCTCCAATCACACCTGTGATGATAGAGGTCCACCGGTTCAATCCGGCGTCCGGGAGCGTGTGCCCCCCGACAGCAGTTCTGATCTGACCAAAAAAAGCTGAGGTGAGCAGCGTCCTGATCGTCCGAGGTGAAAAGTCATAAAGATGATAAGGGGTATGATAAAGATCGAGTTTTTTTGAAAGAGGCCCAAGGAGCCTTACAATCGGTGTGGAATGGGGCCAGCGAACAAGGACAATTCCTCCGGGCCTGAGTATGCGGTATACCTCCCTGATCGTTGACAATGGATCAGGGAGGTGTTCAATCACATAGAAAAGCGTCACAACATCAAAACGGCCTTGAGGCAGGGAAAGTGACTCCAGCGGTTGTAAATGAACGGGAACGTTGATTCTGCCTTGAGTGTATTTCCTGCCTGCATCTGACAGCTCCACCCCCTCCACTTCCCATCCCCGCGATTTCATCTCTTCCAGAAAAAAACCGTATCCGGAGCCGATGTCGAGAAGCCTGCCAGGTCCTTCGCTGGACTCAGATTCGATCAAGCCGGCCGATTTTACAACTATCGGCCTCATCATGCATGCCCATTTTCTTATCTCTACAGGATCTTCCGGCAGATAGGAATCGTAACTGTTGATCAGTTCAGCCTCTGAAGGATGGGGATCGAGGGATACAAGCCCGCAATCGCGGCACATCACATACATCCATTTGTCTCTCTGATGGATAAGTCGAAACCGTGAAGATTTGCAAAGAAGGCACGGGTCGTTTTTCTTCATGAAACGCTCTTTACTTTTTAACGGGAACCGCGCAGCGTAAGTATCGCAGGAAGCGTGATTACTGAAAACACAAAGCACGCAACCACCCCCACAATCGCCATGATCCCCATGCTCTTAAGCACATGGTAATCGGCCATAGACAATGAGCCAAACCCACACATGGTTGTCAGGGTGGTTACCAGAACCGACCGACCGGTGGTTGCCAGTGTCTTTCCGATATCTCCGATTTCCTGATACCTCCGATAAATGTGTATCCCGTCATCCAGGCCAATACCGATCAGTATGGGCAGAACAATAAAGTTAAACGGATTCAGGTTTACTTCGGCCCACCCCATTATGCCTGCAGTAACACATATCCCCAGAATAACGGGCATGAGTACAAAAGGAAGGATTGAAAGCCTTCGGAAAAACATCAACAGGATCCCGATGATCAGCACGGCCGCTGTAACCACGGTTGTCTTGAGTTCGCTTCGGACTTCCCTCACAAGTTCATCTATGGCCAGCCCGGGACTCACGATGCTGAGTCCTTCACACGATTCAGCCAGTTCGTCTCGGAGAGTCAGGACCTCTGTTTCTCCGGAAACCATAATCCAAGCTATTCCGCTGATAAGATCGTTTTCACATATGTAAAACCGTTTGAATATATCAGGTAACGTGCTAAAATAACTGCAGGATGTAATGTCAGTTTTCGCTCTTGAAATGTTTGCATCTTCCTCTTGAGAGGATTTCCTCGTTCCAGACACGGCCTCGAGAAACACGCACGTTTCCCGGAATTGTTCAAGGTCAAGGCCGTATTTTTCGAAAAGTTCTTTAATGGCTCCAAGAGAAATGCCTTTCACATGCGGCGGTTTTTCAGATGAAATTCGCCCCAGGGACGACCAGGATCTGACAATGCCCACTTTTTTGAGTTTTTCTAAAGCCCTGTCAACAGACCTGCCTTTTTCCCAGAATGTTTCCACATCCCTGGCGGTCCACGAAGCCATGACATATTGTCTGTTTGATCCGAATGATTCGAGCAGGTCTTCCTGGACATCCAGGGCCTCCAGACCCTGTGGTCGGAGGGCCGACAGATTTTTCTCGAATTTGAGCCGGAAAATTCCGGGAAATGCCGCAAGGACAATCGCAAGTGAAATGATCAGAAAAGTTTTCGGATGGTTTGAAACAAGGCCGCCAAGCCTGTCTGTTCCCAACAGGAGCATGGAACGTTTGGGAGGGCTATCCCATCGCTTTTCAAGCCATACCAGACATGCCGGAAGTGCAAGGGCAATCGTTACAAGACAAAAAAACAGCCCCAGGGATACGAGCCAGCCGATCTGATGCAGAATGGGGCTTTCCGTCAAGGTCAGGACAAGAAAGGCCGTGAGGGTGGTTAAGCAGCCGACAAGTACTGCAGATCCTGTTTTCAGTACCGACTTTTCTACGGATGTCTCCAGGGATGCGCCAGCCTGTCTCTCCATGGCATACCGGTCATAGACATGAACAGCAAAATCTATCCCCAGTCCCAGGACAACAGTTGCAAAAGCCGTAGCAAGCAGATGGATCTGATTGCAGGTAATGGACATGACCCCAAGGGCAAGCTGAAGGCCCACCCCCAAAGGCAACAGGACAAAACACAGTACAACCGGATTCCGGTAGACGAAAAAAAAGAGGAGTCCCACGCCCACAACCGATCCCACGAGACACCCCAGGATATCTCCCCGAACCAGGGCTTCTTCCTGAGCTGCAATGGCATATCCTCCCGTAATGCCTATCTCAAGGTTCGGCCTGGCAGTCCGGATCTGGTCTATTTTGTTCAGGAGGAGACGGGCCGCCTTGTGATCTCCGGGAGGGTGCGCAGGGGTTGCAATAATAAGCAGCGTCCGTCTATCTGGAGACAAAAGGTCCGTGCCGGGTGAAAACTCCAGGCCCTGATGCATGGACTGGAGCTTTTCAATCAAAAATCTTCGCAGGTTCAGCGGGTCGGTGGCGACAATGCGGGCAAGGTCCCGCGCCCCCGGTGTGGCAAGTAGCGCCAGGGAGCGTTTAATCCGGCCTTCTAAACCGCCGGAAGAAGAAAGATGGTCAGAAAGCTCATGAAGGTCCTCCTGAGTGAGGAAGAGTTCCGGTCTTTTGAGGAACATGGCGAGAAGTTCATGAAATCCTCCTGAGCTGATAGCCCCTGTTTTCTGAAAAGAGACACTTTCAAAGGCAGGTTTTCCGTCAACCTTGATAGCTTCAAGATCCCGGATCAGATCTGTGCCGGCATTGAGCAGTCTCTCTGGTTTATTCGGTTCTCTTAACAAAAAAAAGAGCTTGTTCTGCGCGGTTGAGGTTTTCAGGGCGTGAACAAGGACTTTGAAAACCGGGCCCTTCTGGGGAAGCACCTTAAATATATCCTGCTCAAATTCAATCAGCCCGGTCATGAAAACCGAGATGACGAAGAGCGCAAAAAAGACCAGAAGGACTGCACCCGGTCGGTTTACTATGGTTCTCGTTATGGCCAGCATTGACATTTTATTAATAAGGCCTGGAAAAATCCCTTGGTTTGAGAGCGATCAGTCTGGATGCCACTGCGCAGAACAGTCTGCCCTGCCAAGGTCTTCCGCCTTTTCTCGGGTTTGGATGAATGAAACAGAACCTGCGGCATTTGAGCCGCTGCATTCTTTTGGCAAAATCATGAAACGGATTTTCTGAATCAAGCGGCTCACCAAAATAGTCCGGGATATAGTAGCCGAAACTGGTAAAAGTCCCCTGATTCCGTTCCGAATGCGCATTGTAAAAATCGGTAAAACTGTGACGGTCGGTGACAATGCCAAAACGCTCCGGCTCAAGCTGCCAGGGAGCACCCGGTTCCATTTCAACAGAGAGTGTCCTGATGGCGCGCAGGTGACGGTAGCGTTTTGCCATAAGCCTCTGCAGTTTAATGGTATCTTCAAGGATGGCCCGGTTTTCACCTGGAAGACCATAAGAAAAGAAGGCCTCAGTGGTAATGCCCAACCCGTCTATGTGATCCATTTTATCGAGCAGTGAGCGGGTCGTGAAACCAGGTCCTTTATGTTTTAGCCGCAGGACCTCGTTGCCTGTTTCCGGTGAAAGTGCGATGACTGAATCAGGGCCGGGAAACGTTTTTTGAAACTCTTCGATGAATTCATCCGAGGGTAGCCCGTTGCATTCAAAGACCCAGTCTGTTTTGATATTTTCTTTGCGCATGAACTGCCAGAGTTCAATGAAATACTCCTGTGTCAAAGGCTCCGGATCCATGGCCGACTGCATGAGCCGGTAACCCGCATCCATGGCCTGGACCACCGACTCGACCACGCTGTCATGGCTGCGGTATATGAAACCCTTCAGCCTGTTTATCCGGCGCTGCTGGGGAACCTGTGACCCCCCACACCATGTGCAGTTAAAGGGGCAACCCCTCCCGATTGGAACGGGGAACATGGGTAAACCCAATGTGAACATCTTGAGATTCCGTTCCATTGTAAAACCCTTGGCAAAGAAAAACGGGAGTCCCAGATGACGCACATAGGTATCGGCGTGGCGAAGCAAAGAAAAATTGGTATAGTTCAGACTGCTTATGATCTCCGAATCACCAACGTAATCGAACTCGTTTTCGCGGACTTTCCCGTCATCCCGCCAAGTCAGGTTCGGCACATTGGAAAGCGCCTTGCCGTCCGACAAGGCCTTGATAAGATGCAGGAGCGGTTTTTCACCATGCCCCCTCAATACCCCGTCGATCATCGGATAGCCGGAGATTATTTCGTCATGGAAAAAGGAGGCCGTATCCCCGCCAAGGAAGACAAAGATATTATCCCTGGTTTGTTTTATCCGCTTTGCCGCTTCTATCACATCGTATGATTGATGATGCCAGTGCAGCGAAAGCCCGACAGTCCGGATCTCAGGGTTTTCCCGGACGAGTTCCGCCACGTCGAACCTGCGGTTTTTTGCCCATTCAACACCCACATGGACCACTTCAACATCCGCATTGTTCTTTGATGCATAATCCGCAATGGCAAGAAGACCCACAGGCATATAGGTGAGCCAGACAAAATCTCCTATGGGCTTGTAGAAATTGTTGAATTTGGGGACGTGCAACAGGAGCGTTCTCATACCTGAATCTTGCACAAACAATCTTGAATGGATTTATAAAAAACCATAATTTTAAATAGTTAAGTCGTCTTTATGTAGATAATGGGAACAACCTGTTGGGTACCAATAGAATTAATCCCAAATATTCAAGATTGTTTACCCTTCGGGAGCGCCGATTTTACCGAATCTACGGCGTTATCAAGCGCTTGCGGTAAAGTGCTACAGCTGCGCACTTGATGCCTTGTATCTCCCCGATGCGGGATCTTCGATCGGCAAACTCGACGCTTGCAAAATTCAGGTCATAAAAAGACCAGGTCAAGGCAGCAATCAGAAAATCGAATTCACCATCATTTTGAAACAGTTGAGCAATATCTTAATGGCCGGAGGTTTTCAACAGGAATCTCTCGACTTTTCATTTATTGACTTTGCCCGTTTGTTGTAATAAATAAATCTGCCTTCGGAAAAAAAAGATCGGACACTAAATCGCTTTGGAGGGACCTATAGTTTGGACAAGGGAACCCTGAAATCAGAACTTAAACATCTCGTCGTTGAAACCCTTCGCCTTGAGGATGTGGAGCCGGGGACCATCCAGGATGAAGAACCTCTTTTTGTGGAAGGTTTGGGACTTGACTCCATTGATGCCCTGGAGCTTGTTGTTGCTATTGAAAAAAACTACGGCGTCCTGATTGAGGACGAGGAAGTAGGCTTTGAGGCCTTTGCTTCAATCGAGGCTCTGGCTGATTTTATTATCGGTAAGAAGTCATAATTGCAGGCCTCATGGCGTGAACCTTATAACCTGAATAGTTGCAAGACATATTGAATGAATCTTAAAAATCTGCAAATACCCAAAATTATATCCAGCGAACTTCTGGAGATAACCGCCAATGTTTCAAACAGGAATCTCCTGAAGATCGTGGCAATTCTTGAAAAATTTGCCGCTATTAAATGGCATCACCAGGGGTTTTCAGCGGTCAAACAGATGATCAAAGACGACCATCCCGGGATCCAGGCAACCCGCAGAATCCTTCAGAATGCCAACCCTGCCGCCAGGGCGGCCGTCCTGAACAATCTTATTCTGGGATGCCTTCTCCTGGGATATCGCAAGAGGCTGGATTTTTACAATAAACACGGGGTAGCGCCCCCCGGAACCCTGATGATCAGCCCGACCCTGCGCTGCAACATGAAGTGCTATGGCTGTTATTCAGGGGCCCATGATCAGAATCAGGAACTGACCTATGAGGAGGTCGACCAGATACTTTCCGATGCTTCTGATTCCGGGACCAATTTCATTATGGTTCTTGGCGGCGAGCCGTTCATGGCGCCATGGCTCGTGGACATGGTGGAAAAATACCCATTCATGGCGTTCCAGATTTTCACAAACGCAACGCTCATTGATGATGAAACGGTGGAGCGTCTGGCAGCCATTGGGAACGCGGCCATCAGCGTCAGTGTGGACGGACTGCGCGAAGAAACCGACGAACGCAGAGGGCCCGGAACCTATGATAAAGTCACCTCTGTCATGAGGAAACTGAGCAAAGCCGGAGTCATTGTGGGCTTTTCGGCCATGCTGAGCAGGAAGAATTTCCATACCATCTATTCTGACGAATTTCTCGATACAATGATCGAAAACGGGGCCGGATATGGCTGGGTTCCGCTTACCTTACCCCAGGGCCGAGCCTGTGTTGAACCGGAACTCATCCTTACTGAAGATCAGAAGAAACAGATATATGACATGGTGAAGGATGTCAGGGCGCGTAAACCTATTCTTCTCATGGATTTTTACAATGACGCAAAATTAACCGAAGGCTGCAGCGCCGGCCGAATCGTTGTTCATATCAACGCTAACGGTGATGTGGAACCGTGTGTGCTCATGCCTTTCGCGAAAGACAATATCCGGGAAAAATCCTCATGTGGGTTTTTAAGCCAAAGGATGTCCTGAACGTAATTAACACCTGTGGTGTCAAGGCGACCTCTGAGGGTGTTCTTGACAGGCTCAATGAACTGGCCAAGATCCAGAAATAAAAAAAAATCGGCCCTTCTGATTGCTCCCCGCCAGCGAGGAATGGACGCATCTACAGATGCCATATTCCCTTTTCCGTCTCTGACGCTCTCCATGCTGGCAGCGGCATTTCCCAACGATTACCATGTCAGGATCATAGATGAAAAGCTTTGCCGGGTCAGTGGAAAGGAAAAGGCTGACATCGTCTTTATCACCTCCTTGACTTCAACCGCCCCTCGCGCATACAAGCTTTCGGATATATTTAGAAAACGAGGAATTCCCGTTGTCATGGGAGGCGCGCACGCCACCCTGCAGACGGAAGAAGCACAAGCACACGCCACTACCGTTGTGACCGGTGAGGCCGAAAACATGGTCTTACAAATCCTTTCGGATTTTGAGCGAGGGGTGCTCGCGCCGCTGTATCATAACTCTGATTTTATTGATGTTGATACAGTTACCAACCCGGCCTTGCATCTGCTTAACTGGCGGCATCGTTTTTTCCTCTCCCCACTCCAGACAAGCCGCGGATGCTCCAATGACTGCAGTTTCTGCGCTGTTCCCAGGTTGTCCGGCCGCAAACTCCGGCTGAAATCCCTGGCCGCCATCGAAAAGGAACTGACCTATTTGAGTCGCTTCAGACCCCGGAAGCTCTTTGTCGTGGATGATAATTTCACATTGAAAAGAGAACGGTCCCTGGAAATCATGAAGCTTTTTAAACGGTTTGGTTTCCGCTGGATGTCCTTTTCAAATCTGTCCGTCACTGAGGATGAGGATTATATGCGCGCGCTGGCAGACAGTGGCTGCAATTCGCTTTTTGTGGGGCTCGAATCGCTCAACCAGCACTTAACGAAAAACCGAGCTTTTAATACAAACGATAAGATGGCCCACGCCATACACATATTCCATAAGCACGGGGTCGGCATTCAGGGTGCGTTCGTATTCGGGTTTGATGATGATACCCCGGAAGTATTCCGTGAAACAGTCGCGTTTATTCAGGATACGGGTATCGAACTTCCCACCATAAGTATTTTGACCCCATTTCCCGGAACCCCGCTGTTCGATGATCTGGAAAAGGAAGATCGCATTTTGAACAGGGACTGGTCTAATTATGATATGAACCACGTGGTATTCACGCCTAAGAATATGTCCCCTGAAGAGTTGCAGCAAGGTTATGTATGGGCGTTGAAATATCTTGCTTCCCCAAGCTCGATCATTGCCAGGATAAAGAAGACGTCTGTGGCCAGGGCCTACTTTCTAACGGCCAATTTCGCATTGCACCATTCCCAGACCAGTATTGCCCGTTCTTACTGGAATGCAGAGGTGCAAACCTCAATGCAAGAGAGGAATCTGTGTCTCTGCTGAGTCAAAGCGGGCTGATCTTTGTCGCCTATCTCGCTGCAGGCAGAGTGGGAGCCATTGCCACGTGCCTGATTTTGGGCATCTCTCCCTGGGAAACACTGTTCATTGCCATGCTTATTGATGGGTGCCAGATACCGGTTTACGGACTGATACTGGAGACCTCCAAAAAACATGTTGCCCTGCCAAAACGTTTTCAAAGCTGGGCAGAGGCCAAATCTGAAAAATTCAAAACGCGGGTCCTGGAAAAGAAGTCCTGGCAACATGTGCTTCGTTTCCGGCCTGCGGCAATAGTGATTGTGTCCACTGTCCCAATCCGCGGTTTTGGTGTACTGTCGGCCTGCATCCTTGCCGTAATGCTGGACTATGGACGTATCCATGGGACCATTCTGATTATGGCCGGCTCATTTATCGGGTCAGTTGTTTCGGTCTGGGCCATTTTTTTCCCGGGAAGATATTTTGGTGTGCTTTAGTCAGAGGGTCCCGGAAGGGCATATGGTTGACGACTCGGCCCTGGGTCTTTTTTCCAGGGTGTCTTCATGGGCAGGCCCTGTGGCGGCACGTCGGGTTCAAAGTATCCTTGGGTCCCGTCTAGAGCCCGGCATGAAGATCGTTGATATCGGTACCGGACCGGGTGCCATCCCCCTGAGCCTTATAAAGTTGTACCCCGAATCTCATTTTATCGGGATGGATATTTCCTCCGGTATGATCCAGGCCGCAAGAGGCTATGCCTCTAAAACGGATCTCCCCCTAATGCTTTCCGTAGGCGATGGGGAGTGTCTTCCATTCGGGTCTGGAAAAATAGACGGAGTGATTTCGCTTTTCGCCATGCACCATATGGATCATCCTGAAAGGCTTTTTCAGGAAATAGACCGGGTGCTGAAACCGGGTGGGCCGCTTTTGATAATCGACTTCCGCCGTGATATGCCCGGATGGCTTTTTAAGATAGTCAACACATTGTGGCAGGCGGCCTTTTTGATCAGTGCAGGCAGGACAGGATTCGCAGATTCGGTCCGTTCCGCGTGGCGGCCTGACGAAATTGAATCCATTCTGAAGCAAACCCGCATTGACCGGTTCAAGGTTTATACGAACAGGATGGAATTGTGGGTGATGACATAAAAGAAGGTATGAGGTATAAGGTTTAAGGTGTAAGGTTCTAAGAGTCGAGAGGTCAGTAGTGAACGTCCTACATCGAACATCCAGCTTTAAACGTCGGATCTTGGCAAAATCCAGGAATCGGTCAGATGCTGTTTTCGCATCCTGTTTTATCAGGAACGCTTTGGTCGCAGTTATGGTTTGTCTTTTTTCCTTTATTCCTGCCAGTGTGTTGTGTGAATCGGAAAAAACAGAAACCATTCTGCGCCAGCTTTCCTCTGATGAAAGCCGGACGATCCTTGAACGTCTCAGTAATATGCGCAAGGATATCACCAGTCTTCAGGCCGATTTCATTGAGGAGCGGTCTATCCCCTCACTTGCAGCATCTTTGAGGTATGAAGGCAGGATCTATTACAAGAAAGAATCCCTGTTTTTCATGGAATACGAAAACCCTTTTCATCATATCCTGCAAGTCAAGGACAATGAGGCCCTGTTTTTCGTCGCGGGGAGCATGACCGCTGATCTGGTGGATATTTCAGCTGTTCAGGGAATTGCAGGGAAGACGGAGATCTTTGCCATAGATCCCACAAGATTTTCAGGAGAGGTTTTTGAAGATGAAGATGCCTATATCTTAGAGGAAAACAGGCAGGGTGGGGGCGAAAAAGATCAAGGCCCAAAGCTGTCCGTTTATCTAAACAAGAAAAGTCTGCTGGTAAAAAAAATCCTGATGGCGGATGAATCAGGTGATGCAACCGCAATCACTTTTTTGAAAGTCAAGACCAACGACGAAATTCCTCAATCAATATCATCATTCGAACTGCCCCAGGGAGTGAAGATAAACCGGCTGAATCAACCGTGATGCATAAGTGCCGGTAATCTGGAACCAGCATATTGTGAGTAGTGATGCTCATTTCCCTTTTTGCCAATTTCCAAGTCCCCTGTATCTAATTTTTGTTGTAAAATCAGTACAATCCGAACCCCAAACCACCCATCCCGAACTCTCCTTGACAAAAAAGAGACGCATAAAATAAGATGTTTCTCAAACTTAATCTTTTTTCAAATATAACTATATGGAATTTAAAGATAAAAAAGCAATTATTACCGGTGGAACAAAGGGCCTCGGAAAGGCAATTGCGCTCGCTTTTGCCCGTGAAGGCGCCTGTGTTGCCGCGAATTATTCATCCGATGAAAAAAGTGCGTCAGCAGCAGAGAAAGAATTGAAAGATCTGACTGACAACTTTTTGATATTACAGGCTGATATTTCTGTCCAGGCTGACGCCGAAAAAATGATTAACCATGTTATTGATGCGTGGGGGCATGTGGATATCCTCGTCAATAATGCCGGCATTATCAGAGACAAAATGCTTATGTTCCTGAACGAGGATGATTGGGATAAGGTTCTGGATGTCAACCTCAAGGGAACCTACCTCTGCTCTAGGCTGGTCATAAAATCCATGATCTCGCGCAGGTTTGGTCGCATTATTAATATGACCTCTCCCAGCGCACTTACAGGAAGGGCGAGCCAGACAAATTATTCCGCTTCCAAAGGCGGGATTATTTCCTTTGGTAAATCCCTTTCCAAAGAGGTCGCCCGTCTGGGTATTACAGTAAATGCCGTTTGCCCAGGCGTGATTTCAACCCCGATGACCGAAGGTCTGGAGCAGAAAATAAAAGCCGATTTATTAAGTCTGATTCCTGCGGGCAAATTCGGCGAACCCGAGGACATCGCCCAGGCCGTTCTTTTCCTGGCCTCTGAAAAGGCAGGGTATATTACCGGTCAGGTTCTGACGGTTGATGGCGGTCTGACATAAGGGACACGGAGCATTGATCCCATGAAATGGTTTGAAGTAGAGGATACGGTTCGTTTTAACGAAGTAGATGAATGGGGCATTGTCTGGTACGGGAATTACATGGCGTGGTTTGAGGTCGGACGAATGGCTCTGCTGCGGCAGTTTGATCTTCTCCCGAAAAACATGGTTGAACTGGGTTATATTGCACCGGTAATCAATTTAAGGTGCGATTTCAAGCGGTCGGCTTCATCCGGGGAGCGGATCATCATCAGAGTGACTGTAGAAAAACCGGAAATTGCTGCCTTGATATTTAAATTTGAAATACTGCGCAAAGAAGACCGGACCCTTCTCGCCCGGGGAGAAACGACTCAAGTGCTTATGAAAACAAACAGAAAAATGATCTATGTCCTGAAGGGTGAGCTTAAAGAGCGCATTATGGAATTAGTGGATTATTGCCGGCAAGAATAAGCCATTCTAAATGGACCATATAGATGGAAGTAAGGACCTTCAAACGGGTTGCCATAACGGGTCTTGGAACAATAACCTCTATTGGAAAATCCGTATCTGAATTCAAACAAGGCCTTTTCAGCGGGAAATGCGGGATCGGACCGGTTTCCCTGTTTGATACCAGCGGATTTTCCTGTCAGAAAGCGGCACAGATTAGAAACTGGGATATCCAGTCCTTCCTTGACCCGCGAGAAGCCAGAAGGGTGTCAAGGTGTGATGCCCTTGGGCTGATGGCCGCCGGTGAGGCCCTGGCTGATTCCGGTCTTAATCTTGACCAAT
>JAFDJF010000103.1 GCA_019307645.1 Deltaproteobacteria bacterium | reverse complement strand
CCTTGAAATAGTCCACTATTACTGTGCCTTCTGCTTTTTAAAATCTACCAAACCTAACCTAAATCTGAGCGCCAAAAATGTGAATTTATTTTTGCGCGAACCCTAAGCATTCAATAGGTGATAAATCAGCATTGTTTTTTTTCTGTTTTCAGGTATTCTAATACTGAAATTATTGTAAAAGTTCAGCGTTTTGCCAAAAACGGCAGGTTCCGCATTCGGCAGGAATACACGAGAGCCTGTCTCATTTAAATATTGAGATGGTTCGAAAAAGGAGGACATTATGAGCAAGGATGAAAGGTTTGATATTGTCATCATCGGCGGCGGTCCCAATGGAATGACCACAGCCGCGTACCTGGCCAAGTGCGGTATAAGCGTGTGTGTTCTGGAGGAGCGGACAGAATGCGGCGGTGCCTGTGAAACACAGGAGCCCATACCGGGCGTGCGGATCTTCCCCCATGCCATGCTGATGTATGCAGCACCTGCACCCGGTTTTGAACAGCTGGAGCTGTGGAGATACGGGTTCAGAATGAACTGGGATCCTGAGATTATTGGTGGTCCCGGTTCCATGATGTTGCATGGCCTTGAGGGATGGCTTGCGCCCACGGATAAAGATCTGGAAGGCTGGGCCACGCTCGGCGGTATGTTTGGCTCACCACCCTATACCAGGGAGTTGATGCGCGCCACGTTCTGGTCTCCCCCGCATCCTCCGGAAGTGGAAATAACCGATGATAATGTGCCCTATATGCAGGTATACAAAGAGCACCAACCTGAAATCTGGTCCCATGAGCTGCGCGAAAAAACCATGTTTGATGTTCTGGACGAGTACTGTGAAACCGAACACTTCAAGACGACCATGGCTTATGCGGCATGGGCATCAGGGGCTGCCGCTCACTGGGAGGGTGTGGCCATTCCCGCCATTGCCTGCTCTCAGCTTCTTGTCCTCACCAATACCGGGCAAAGGAGCCTCCCCAGGGGCGGGCTGCACGCCTATTTTCATGCCATCCATCGCTGTGCGGTCCATCACGGAGCTGTGGTGCGCACACAAAGCCCAGTGGATGAAATCATTGTTGACGACGGCAGGGCTGTGGGTGTTCGGTTGAGAGAAACAGCTGCATCAGGTGGGAAAAAGATCTGGGCCAGCAAAGCGGTCATTTCAGGATGTGATGTCCACCAGACATTCCTCGATCTTGTGGGCCCAAAGCATCTTGACCCGAGCTTTGTACAGAACGTCAAAGACATCAGCTTGAAAAACCAAACCCTTTATGTGTCCACCTACTTTACCAAAAAACCCATGCGCTACAAGGAAAAGTACAAGGAATTCGCCCTGGATAAGTGTACCGGCCCGAACAATATCCCCAATGGCTGTGTCTACCCCACAGATACCAGAGATTTCTATTATGCAGACGTGGCAGACGTGGATGGTCGCAAAACCAGACCCAGCATCGATCCCAAGTACAAGCTGTGGTTTTTATGCCCGTCCATGGCGTGGGACCCCACAGACTGCCAGGGCCATCATCCAAAAGGGCATCTTACGCCTGCATTTGAAATGGCTTTGACCTCACCGGATTATCACCTGGAAGGGGAAGATGCCATTGATACCCACAGAGATGAGATTGGAAAATACATGACAGCGTGCTACTCACAGGTGTTTGACGGTCTTGATGATGACAATGTTATTCACCACTGGTTTTCAACGGGTCGTGATGTGGAGTTCCGGAACACCGGCCTTATCGGCGGAACCTGGTGCGGCAGCCGCCACTGCGAAGACCAGCTCTGGGAAAACCGCCCGTGCCCGGGGCTTGAGCGCTACAGGTCTCCCATTGAAGGGCTCTACCATGCCCACCAGACATCCGGACACCCGGGGGCATTGTGCCTTATGGCCATCCCCTACAACCTGATGCACATCCTGATCGAAGACGGTGTTGCGGAGCCCGGAAAATGGTGGTACCCGTCACCCTGGTACATCCCGCAGGAAGGCAAAATTTCTGCTGACGCCAGCAAAAAATCAAAGATATAGGACAAGGAGAAGATCATGCCGAATTTTAAATATGAAGAAGGTTACTTCAATTTTGATCCCAATGATCTGTTTGGCCACATGATGCAGGAGTTTCCTGATGAAAGTGAGTTTGACGTGGTGATTATCGGCGGCGGACCCAACGGCCTGATTGCAGGCGCCTACCTTGCCGGCGCGGGGCTGAGTGTGGCCATCTGTGAGCGCCGTTATGAAGCCGGCGGCGGACTTGCCACAGAAGAGAACCTTTACCCCTGTTATGCCTCCAATCCCCATGTGCTGTACCATATGATGGTGGATTATATGCCGGCAATCAGAGATTTTGACCTGGACGGACCATCGCTTACGTGGATAAAACCCAATGCACAGACCGGCATGGTGTTTGAAGACGGCAGTTCCGTACTTCTCACCCGTATGGTTCAGGACACAAAGGATTCCATCAGCAAGTATTCGTTCAAGGATGCCGTTGCCTTTGGCAAAGCGATCCGGTTATGGCGCAAGATTGTGGACGACATCGTTGCGCCGGCCACCTATATCCCCCCCATGCTGCCCATCGATATCACAATCGCCATGCAGAAAACCGAGGTGGGCCGGGAGATGTTGGAAATTGGCGAGCTCAGTCCGGTGGACATTATTACCAATCTCTTTGAGCACGACAAGGTGCGCACGCTCATGCTGTATGCCAGTTGTATGTGGGGCCTTGACCCGCGTGAAACGGGTCTGGGTTTTATGGTTCCGTTGATGCTGGATCGGGCCATGAACAAATGCTACTGCTACGGCGGTTCGCACAAATTCGGCAGTGCCCTGGGTCGTGCCGTGCTGCAAAACGGCGGCCTGCTCCTGGAGTCGGCCGAGGTGAGCGAAATCCTACTGGAAAACGGCCGGGCCGTTGGAGTTAAGCTGGCTGAAGGTCGCACCATTAAAAGCAAAGTGGTCATGTCGACCCTGGACCCTCATACCACGTTCATGGACATGGTGGGCGAGCAAAATCTGCCTGAAGACCTGAAGACGACGGTTGAGGGATGGGTATTGGAAAAATGGAGCTTCAATACCCTGCACATTGCCGCGGAAGAACCCCCGAAGTATGCCTGTGACGACCTTTTTATCAACGACGCCTTTGCAACAGTGGTAGGGATTGAAAGTTTTGATCAACTGCTGGCACATTGGGACAATGTGGCAGCCGGGAAAATTGATCTGGACAACTTCGGCGGCCATTGCACCTGCGAGAGCAGCTTTGATCCTACCCTCAGCGACAAGCCGGGAAAATACGTTTCCATGTTCCAGATTCATGCGCCATACGATCTTGAGGGCGGATGGAGTGAACGCAGGGAAGAAATCCAGGCAGCCATGCTGGCTAAATGGGAAAAGGCGGCCCCGAACATCAATCCGGGCAATATCGTTGCCACCAGCATGGAGGATCCAGAAGACATAGAGATCCGTTTTCCGCAAATGCGGCGGGGCTCCATCAAACATGGCGCCTACACGCCGATTCAGATGGGCTGTTTTCGGCCGAACCAGTTTTGTTCCAGCACGGAAACACCCATCGAAGGGCTTTATGTTTGCGGTGCGTCCACCTATCCGGGCGGCCTGATACTCGGGGGGTCCGGCTATCTGGGGGCCAACAAGGTGGCAGAGGATCTGGGTGTGAAAAAATGGTGGAAACCCACAAAGGAAATGGAGCGGTATATCAAGACCTATCTGGAATAGGGATAAAGGCTGCGGAAAAAATAAAACAGTATCAACATTATGAGGTATTTAACATGAACAGATTTGAAGACCGTGTCCTATTGGTGACTGGGGCAGCCTCCGGTATTGGCCGTGCATCTGCAATTCGCATGGCACAGGAAGGCGGAAAGATTGTATGTGTGGATATCCAGCAGGAAGCTGTTAATGAAACCGCCGACGAGATTCGTAAAAATAATGGCGAAGCACTGGCATTAATATGTGATGTAAGCGACCCTGGGTCTGTGAAAAAGACTGTCTTGGAATCAGTTTCACATTTTGGAAAACTCAATGGGCTGTGCAATATTGCAGGAATACTGGCGTTTGAAAATACGGTCGATGTCACGCTTGAAGACTGGAACCGGATTATTGCCGTAAATCTCACAGGGACCTTTCTCATGTGTCAGGCAGCCTTACCCCATTTACTTGAAACCAAAGGCCCCATTGTGAACATGTCTTCTACAGCTGCATTAGCCGGCCATCCGTGGACTGCAGCCTACTCAGCCTCTAAAGGCGGAATTCTTGCATTAACTTACACCCTTGCCATTGAGTACGGAAGAAAAGGGGTTCGGGCGAATGCGCTTTGTCCGGGCGCAGTAATGACGCCGATTCAGCAGGCATTCAAATATCCGGAAGGTGTAGATGAATCACTTCTTGAAAAAATCATGCCGTTTGACGATTTCAGACCCCCTGAAGATGTGGCCGGCGCAGTTGCATTCCTGGCATCTGATGACTCCATCCACATGAATGGAAGTGCACTGCGTATCGACGGCGGAATGCTGTCCTGATTGAGATTACAGTTTAAATTGGTGTAACTCAGCTGAAGATACCTGGACTCGGCAACAGCTACATTTCAATATTTGAAAGCGCTTCCAGATAGTCCGGTGGCAACTGAGACATAAGCATATTCAAATCCCAGTATTCCCGCCATGCGGCAATCCTGCCGTCTTTCATTTCAAAAATACTCATCACAGGGAGTCTGGGCCTTTCTCCCGTGGGAAAATGCCATATCTCGACCCGTTCAGTCATCACCGTATCACCCTCCCCTATTACGGATGACAACTGCATCTCAAGGCGGTCGGTTGCATTGGCAACGAGCTCCAGTTTTTTGCGAATGCCTTCACGTCCGACAGTGGGGTCCGTAGGGACCGGAATATCATGATAGATTCCGTCTTCGGTAAAAAACTCTGAGACGGCATCAAGATCAAGCCGTTCGAGTGCATCAAAAAACCGGTGAATTATTTCTATGTTTTTGCTCACTGGCATCACCTCCAAAAATTATTGAAATCCGGACACAAAACAGGTCTATAGCGTCCGTCATTGATTGATAGATTGATCCGGGCCATGAACGGCCTCGTGGTGACTGTCGGCATTTTTCTGTGAAAGCAATCTGGCTTCTTCGGGGGTGTCGCATTCTTCAGTGCCGGCATCTGATGTTTCACATTTTGGGCAATAACATTTTCCCCAATAACCTCCTTCAGCATGCATAACGCTAATGCTATAGGTAATTCCGTCCCGCTCGTGCGTAGTCGTCTCGATTAGTTCAGCCGGCATTCAAAACTCCATAAAATATGACCATAAGGCATTGTCGGGGATTATTCTAGTGTCCATCCAGAAATGAGATATTTTGTCCAAGGTCAAGGCATGCAAAGATTTTAACCGCAGGAATATATTGGAATATTTCGAGGATTAAAATCTGAGCATAACGCAGAGATTGGGCAAAAGAGCCATTTATGGATGGGCACTATTCTAGAGGATAGCCTATCAAATAAATGCCTTGTGTTGAATCAATCCTGCCAATTTCCCAATTATAATCACCTCCATCTAAACTGTCTACCATCTGCCTGAGTTCTTTTTGGGAGTAGGTCCTGATATTTGATATGACAGCGTCCCAGAATGCAACAAGGGGAAAAACAGGGAAAATATAGGTATAGAACAGTTTCTTCCATGTCAAAGGCTTGAAGTGAGGGACAGTTAAAAAGGAGATGAATGGCGTGAGAAACATTTCAATCCATGAGGGGAAGCTATGCCTGTCGGTTAATTCGAAGATCCCGATTCCCTCTTTACTGCGCACCGCATCTTCAAGTATCTGTTTTGCCGAATCCCTGTCAAAATGATGAAATGCGGTAAACAACGTTCTGAACCCTTTCAGGTTTTTGGGGACATTCATGACGTCAACTGAAATATCAACCCATGATATTCCCTTGTTTGATTCGCGACCGGCCTTTTCAAAGGCTCTCCTGTGTGGGAATTTATCGGTCAGTGTTATGGTTATGGGATAATTCTCGTCATCTTCAAACTGCCTCTGAATCTGTACCAGCGGACCGGTTGCCCCTGAGCAAAGATCAACAATATGATGGCAGTTCATTTTTTCAAGTACCTGCTTTAATTTTGGGACCAGCTTTCCATATGGATTGGTATATTTGATGATAAACATGAGCTGTGCCAATACCATATGGCGCAGAAATTGAGGAAACTGCTCCAGGTCATTGAATTCAAATAATTGTAATCGTCGCAACGTCTCCTCCTGTCAACTGAAAGTCGGGTTATGTGGTGTCTGAAAGAAAAGACCGTTCAGACACGATTTCGGATTTAGAAAATGATTCCTGAACTGACAGATGAGTCAGGAACTTAACATCAAGCCGGGTATGTTCTCAAAATATCCATCCTTTGAAAACAATCTCAGACCATGCTGGAAAGCCACTGAAGCAATCCATATGTCATTGGCCGGAATGGGTGTACCCTTCTCTCTTAAAGTATTTAGTATTACAGCATAAAACTCTGCTGTAATTTCATCGATAGGATAAATATGCACACGCGGTGCATCCAAAAATTCATCCAGTTCTTTTCTGTTTCCCTGCTCCCGGCTACCTTCCTTGAAACCGGAGAGCAGTTCACCGATACTGATAGAGCAAATAGCTATTTCATTTGCCTGCTGTAAGACGGAAACAGTGTCAGGATCTCCTCTCATGGCGTAAGAGTAAACATTGGTGTCAATGAGCACATTTTTCACGACCAAAGCTCCTGATCTATCTTTCGTTCCGAATTAATTTTTCCCTGCACCTTTTCAAATTCCTCTTGAGACCATCTCCCAAAAAGATGGTCCATATCATGGTGTTCAACCGAAAATTTTTTTTCTTTCTCTTCACCCAGAAGCCTCTTGATTGAATCTATCACAAACTGGTTTACGCTCTTTCCTTCCTTTTTTGCAGTCTGTTTGAGTTTTAGTGCAAGAGAGGAATCTAAGCCCCGAACGGTTATTGTCTTCATAATATCACCTCCCAGCCAACGTGCCATCATATTTCGAAATCATTATGACATTAAAATATGCACTCACATTGAAAATGTCAAATTAATTTTTCTGCAATTATGCTTATTCCTTGTATCTGAAACGGTTAGCTGTAATTGAAAATGTGCCTATAAATATTCCATTGATCTTCAAGATAAAGGTCGGTAAAAAAGACCAAAGACCAGCTGAAATTAAACCCCAACGTTGTATAAAATTTGAGTTCAAAACGTTTTAGATCAGGTCAGGAAGGGATGTTATGACATTTTCAGGGGTGAAAGCGTATTAGACATAGGATAGCAGTCCTGAAAATGGCATAACGTTTCTTGATGGCCTGATATAGAACGAGCGAAAGCGTTTTTGGGCCAAAGATTTATGCAACGTTGGGGTAAAGTAGGCAAATCATTACTTACAGGGGTAACAAAAGACTCATCAGGAGAGATATCATGCAAAACCTCAAGGATAAACTTAAATGTTGAATTGAAAAAAGGAACAAATTCAATATGTTAATTCCAGCCCTGCCAGCCCTGGTGCAATATGTCTAGCTTATGCCATGATCTCATTAATATTCCAGAGCTGGAGACTTTGAAAAAAGCTTTCTTATAACGGTCTGGGCCAGGGAATGGAGAGAACAAATTTCGGGGTTTCGTTCAGGCACTAGTTAGGTGGATCTTGACCATCGAGGAATAGTAAAAGAAAGAGAGACCGGGATATGTCAACCAAGTGTACAGTCTGCAATCGAAGCAAAGGAAAGCGTGAATGCGGGATTTACGATGGCCGCTTGATATGCTCGCGTTGCTGCGGGGAGAACAGAAGTGCCCAATGCGAAGGATGCCGCTACTATCAGAACAGCATCAAATATCAGGAGGGCAAGGAAAAATCGTTGGACCGGAAAAAATTTGTCATCGAATTAAACGATGAAATCGATCAAACGATCGACAGGGCCATGGCCGCAGTTGAAAAGGGGGAATTTTCAAAAGCGGAAAAGATCCTTGACAAACTGACCCAAGAGCATCCGAAGCACCACATGGTATTGTACGGCATGGGCGTGTTTCTTGCCATGCAGGGGCAATATGACAAGGCGATCGAATATTTGAAAGATGCCGTTCAGGTGTTTCCCCTTTTCATGGAAGCCTATTACAATCTGGCCATTGCCTATAAGAGTATCTTCGATATCGCCAACATGCTAAGAGCCTTGCGAAAAGTCATGGAACTGGCTGAACCGGGGTGCGTGCAATACGCTACAGCCCAGGACATGATTAAGGTGATGGAAGAATCATTCCGCAGAGACGGTGTAGGATTAGACGCCTTCATTAGTGGTCAGGATGAATTTGATCGGGCCTTATCTTTAATGGAAAAAGGCGATTATAAAAGCGCCATCAAGGGGTTTGAGCGCTCCATTCGATGGCATCCGAATTTGCCTCAGCCATACGGTAATATGGGTATCTGTTATGCGAAGCTAGGTAATAGACAGGCTGCGCTATCCGCTTTTGAAAAAGCGCTTGAAATAAACCCGGCATATGAACCGGCAATTCTCAACAAACAAGCAACAGAAAAATTAGTCGAAGGCCGATACAGTGCTCGACAACCTGGAGCACGCCAAAAAATGCTATGGTAAGGCTGGGCTAAAAGCCGACTGGGAGGCCCTGGTCGCAGATGTCCGCAACCGGCACTATCGCAAAAAGGGATTCATGACCGGTTTCGAGCAGATTATTTCCGGGGCCAGACATGTGGAACCCACCTTCCTGGAGCGTGCCAGGCGGCGATGGCCCAAGGGAGGCAAGCGCTGAATTCGAAGAGCCGTCAATATCTCCCGGCTGTGCTCCAGCCCAAGGCCCGCTTTGTGAAGGCTCAGAGACAATCCATAACATTTTAAAATTCTCAAGGTCGATATTCCGCTTACCATATGAAATCATTAATAATGTAAAACTAATGATTGTGCCAAAGATACTTGAAATAAGTGGATCGTTGAAAACGAAAGGATTGATGGGGAATCATTCAATTCCCTGATTTTGAAGTATTGCATTGGAAATGCGTATGTCCTAAAACTCCGATATAAGGATCGAAAAAAAAGAATATTCTTCAAAAAAATTCAACACATTGATTTTTATTTCTCAATTTCATTTTACTACGAGAAGGTGATTCTCAAGCACGTAGAAGGACGTGAACTCGCAAACGCATACAAACGCAGGGGGGGTATGCGTAAAACAATATAAACACCTCTAAGCCTATTAAAAAATGCGCCA
>JAFDJF010000641.1 GCA_019307645.1 Deltaproteobacteria bacterium | reverse complement strand
CTTTTACCAGTTTTGGTATTCTGATATTTACTCAACACATAACCCATTGAAATTAATATATTAGAATGTTTTGGCATGCTTTGAGCATGTGTAGATAATCAAAACCAAAAAGATTCGATTGTTTCAAACAATCAGACGACATCAGGAATTTCCGTTAAGCGAAATCCTGCGAAACTGGGTACCGGAGATATCAGGATTTGACCTTGACACCAAACCCTGCATTCCATATACTTCGAACCTTCAAAATTTTTAAAAAAACCAAAAGATAGGAGGTAGTTAACGTGTTATACATGAAAAATACGAGGAAAATAATCCTATTGGCAATCACTGCAGTTTTCGTCTTGTGGACAAATATGGCTATTGCGGAACCGAAGGTAGGGTCAGTGGCACCTTCCTTTGAAATCAAGAGCACTGAAGGTCACATGGTTAATTCAAAGGACCTGAAAGGTAAGATTGTGGTTATATTCTTTGGCACCAGAACAGTCAGCGACTATGTCAATGATATTCACCTGGAGCTTGAGGAGACGTACAAAGGAAAAGCTGTGGCCGTCTTCACCGTCGCAATGAACCCGCCTTCCTTTATTACTAACGGGATGTTAAAGCTGGCAAGCAAAACCCCCATGTTAATCGACAGAGGGGGTAAGATGTCCCATTCTTTTGACGTAGGCTATGATGATGGGGAACCTTTTAGAGACCTGACCGTCATCTTGATCGACAAAGAGTGGAAAGTTAAAAAAGTCTATAAAGATGATGTCCCTGAAGACTTTAACACCGTAATAGACGGGTGCCTGAAGTAAGGCCTCTTTTATTCTTCCTTAGTAACTACCCAGGTTCAGGGTTCAAGGTTCACGGTTCACGGTTAAACCCAATTTTATCGGAACTTTTTTTATGTTTCCAGAGCGACATAGCGTGTTCCCTGGACTTTGTGTGCAAAACTGTTTAGCATATCAAAAAACCGGATGAACAGGGTGTTTGTCTAAAGAATAGAGCCCTTCCTGCAGTACCTCACAGCCTAAATGCCTACAGCCTATCTACCTGAGTAGTTACCCTGAACAGTTACTATAAATTTTATATTTTGAACCGATGGTTACTTCATTTCCCTGCCACGGACAACGGACATCACCTATTTCTGAGGTTCCACGATAACCTTGACGCATTTGTGTTCCACCGGGGAGCAGACTGCCTGAAATCCACCGGATGTCTCTTCCATGCTCAGTCTATGTGTAACCGTTTTTTCAACAGGGACTGCTCCGGCACGGATCAATTCAAGGGCGGTTTCGCAGTCATATGGACTGGCGGCATAGGTACTCGTGAGAGTTATCTCTGTCCTCCAGAAGATGTCATTGATCGGTGCAGGGATAGTTGCCCCCTCTGAAGCACCGGCGAAGAACAGGACTGTCCCTCCTCTTTCTACCGTCTTCAGGGCCAGTGGAATGAAGCCATCAAAGCAAACAATCACCAGATCTGCCAGACGCCCCCCATTGGCCTCTCGAAGGGAACTGACGATGCGGTCATCCGCATTGAGCCCAAGGTCAGCCCCCATTTGCTCGGCCTTTTTCAACCGAAAAGGGATGGTATCAGCCGCTACGACCAGACCGGCTCCAAGTGCCCTGGCCAGGCCCACATGGAGCAGTCCGGATATCCCGCTCCCCAAAACCAGGACGGACTGCCCGGCTTTAAGCCCCGAGATTCTCTGCCCTCTCAGGACACATCCAAGGGGTTCCATAAACGAGGCCTTCTCATGGGAGACACTCTCCGGGATATGAAAGACGCCGCGGTCCACATTGATGGCGGGGATTCTGATATATTCCGCAAATCCTCCGGGATGAAAAGAGGTCCCCTTCAACAGGGTTTCGCACATGGTGTGATGCCCGTTCAGGCAGTAATGACAGGTATTGCAGGGCACATGATGGGTCGCTGCGATCCGGTCTCCGGGCTTGAATTTATCCACCCCTTCCCCCGCTTCAACCACTTCACCTGCAACCTCGTGCCCCAGCACCAGGGGCACTTTGTCGCGGCGGTACCACTCCATCACGTCACTGCCACATATGCCACTGGCAAAAACCCTCATGAGCAGTTCACCGTGACCTATGGCGGGTGTCGGCACTTTTTCAACGCGCACGTCTGCGTTGCTGTAATACATGAGAACACGCATTGTTTCATCAAGGGGCATTAAAGAATATCTGCTCAATTAGTGAAATGATCGGTGCAGGGTTTAAGGGTTCCCTCAAATTTTGGGTGATTCCGCAAAAAGTCAGGGAACACCCTCCTTCGTCATTCCGGCGGAGGCCGGAATCCAGTCATATCAAATAGTTCCAGCTTTTCTGGACTCCGGTTTCCACCGGAGTGACGACTTTTTACGAGTCCATCAAATTTTGGCTTAAAATCAGTCGTTCTTGAGGTCCACAAAAAGATCAAGTGCCTGTTTCGGGGTGGCGTTATCGTGGATAACTGAATTCAATGCCTTCATCATGGCAACCGGATGCGGATGCTGCC
>JAFDJF010000640.1 GCA_019307645.1 Deltaproteobacteria bacterium | reverse complement strand
CCTGCCGATCGCAACGCCTCGGATCTCTGCTGCATCTCTTGAACTGTTTCTATAACTTCCATGCAAAATCCTTCAAGAAATTCGACCTATACGGTTAAAAAAATAGCCACAGAGACTCAGAGAAAAACATTTTATAGAAAAGGGCTCCTTTTAGAGCGGAAACATATCAAACCAACACAGAATTTCTGCAGCATCCTAAATTGGAAGGCCTTAATGACAGCATTCAGAGGTTTTTAAAACCTTTTTATTTCCCTCTGTGCCTCTGAGCTCTGTGGCTACTTTTTTAACCGCGCAGCTCAAAGAGTTCTATCGTTCGCGGTAAAGATCGGTTTAATATCACCCTGTTTCGCGCTTGTCAATTGCAAGGGCAGATGCAAGCCGCAAGAACTCATCCATATTAAGGGTTTCAGCCCGTCTTTTGGGATCAATCCCGCAGGCTTTCATTCGGTCCATGAGCAGATCAGGTGTCCAGGAGGATAAAAATCCCTTCATAGAATTCACAATCGTCTTTCTCCTGTGAGCAAATGCCCCTCTTACCACCTTCTTGAAGTGATCATCAAGCACTCCCTTATTGGGATACGGCCGCTCCAGGTCAATCTCTACGATCATTGAATCGACCTTTGGTACAGGATAAAAAGCGCTCTTGGACACGGCCAACAAGCAGGTAGATCTCGCATAGTATTGAACCATAAGGGTCATGGCCCCGTAGGCCTTTGTGCAAGGAGCTGAGGTTAACCTTCTGGCAACCTCTAATTGAAACATAAGGATCGCCCTTGCCACAACTTTCCTATTTCTTATCACTTTTTCTAAAAGAGGAGAGGAGATGTTGTAAGGAATATTCCCTATGATTTGAAGCTTGTCCGAAGGTCGGGTCTTGATCCCGTTAAAATCGAAGTTCAGGATATCGTGGTTTATAAGAGTCACATTGGAAATCCCCAAATTTGAGAGCTTCTTTTGAAGTAAATTTGTAAGGCGGATGTCTTTTTCGACGGCTACAACGTGTGAAACGGTCTTAGAAAGGGGGAGTGTCAGGGCACCCTGTCCAGGTCCGATTTCCAAAACTACATCGGACGACTGGAATCGTGCTGAAGCAATGGTTTTTTCAATGATCCCGGCATCAATAAGAAAATGCTGCCCCAATTTTTTTTTGGGTCTGAATGTTGCTCTTGACCCTAATGCTCCGTGACGCGCCAATTTTTTTCACCCTTTCTTGATTCGCGCCACACCCTTATTCGCTTGAAGATATACAAGAAAATAAAGTAGGAGGGGATTGAAACAGCAACGCCCATAATAAGGCCACCTACAAGAAAAGCGGCAACCATAAGACCGCCCGCCGCCACAGTCCTCTCCACTATGACCATTGAATCTTCCCCCAAACGAATGGCCGTCATGATGGATGAAAACGTGGCGTTATGCCCATGGATTCCTAATACAAGCGCCCCTAATTTGTAACTGAAATAGTATAGAAAATACCAATTCAGCGGGTTGCTGACCCAGGTACCCAAGGCTGCCGTTATCTTACTCCCCTTAAACAACAGGGCTAAGCCGACTGAAAGTGCCATCTGAAAGGGCATGATCGGCATCATGCCGGTGAAAATCCCAAAGGTCATCCCGAGGGCCAGTTCGTGAGGGTCGCCTCTTAAACGGATAAACCTGACATAATAATATTTGATCTGCCTGCTGAATTTCAAAACTCTACCCGTCTCTATAGTTGAAGGTCATTAATGCTCAGTCGAGTTGTTATAATCGGCATGATTGCTGCAATTTTTCAGTGATGCCCCGCCGGGACTGGTCTTTCCGCTAAAGACAGGATCTTCGACCAGCTTCCAGCATCCAGTTTCAAGTTTCCCCGCGTGACGGGATCTTCGACAAGTTTCGAACCCGCAACCTGCAACCCGCAACTCGCAACCAGCATCCAGTATCAATCACCAACCCTAATCTCCTGAATGGGAAATTTGGACCTTACATCTAATGACATATCTGCTGTTTCACCTCGCAACAGAGAGTGATAACCCGCCGCCGCAATCATGGCCCCGTTGTCTGTACAATACTCAGGCCGTGGGTAATAGACATCTACGCCCTCCCCCCCGGCGACCTCTGACAACCTCTCCCGCAGTCTTTTGTTACATGCCACACCCCCGGCCATTACAACCGCCTTAACGCCCATTTTCCTTCTTGCAGTCATTACCTTGTGAACAAGCACATCCACAACCGACTCTTGAAACGAGGCCGCAATATCCGCAAGGGTTATTTCATCTTCTTTTGCCTGGCCGTCATGCCATTTCTTCATGTACAGGGCAACCGCGGTCTTAAGACCACTGAAGCTGAAGTCGAGGGATTCATTTGTCAGATAGGCCCTTGGAAACTTAATCTTATCATTTTTGCCATCTAAGGCCATTTTTTCTATGGCAACCCCTCCCGGATAGCCGAGGCCGGATATTTTGGCTACCTTGTCGAATGCCTCCCCTGCTGCATCATCAAGGGTTTGACCCATCAGG
>JAFDJF010000102.1 GCA_019307645.1 Deltaproteobacteria bacterium | reverse complement strand
CTGGAAACCAGCCATTATACAGGCCTGCAGGTAAACAGGGACCCGGGAGTAAACATTGTATGGGCAGGCTGTTTTCTGATAATCGCAGGGTTTTTTGTCACTTTTTTTACTTCTCACATACGAATCTGGGTTCGCCTGTCAAGTGAAAGTCAAGAAATTAATATCAGTGTTACCGGGACATCCAACCGGAACCCGGTGGGACTTGAAAGGGAACTGATGCATCTGACAAATGATCTCAAAAAGCGGGTTGGAGGAAAAGGATAATTGACATGCTTAACTTTGACATCCTAAGCTATCACCTTTGTCTATTTTGGCGCTTTTTTTCTGTATCTCCTCATGATGGTGATGGCCAGGGATTTTTTCGGGCGTCTGGCCACCGTTTTAACCGGACTCGGCCTTTTGGGCCATACAGCAGCCATAATACTGAGATGGGTGAGATCCTATGAGCTGGGGATTGGACATGCCCCACTCTCCAATCTGTATGAATCACTCATATTCTTTGCGTGGACCATCATCCTCCTCTATCTCATTGTAGAGTGGCGGACAAAAAACAAAACCCTCGGGGTCTTTGTGGCGCCACTGGCATTTCTGGCAATGGCCTATGCGTCCTTTTCCCCGAATATCAACAGCAGCATCCAGCCGCTGATTCCGGCGCTCAAAAGCAATTGGCTCATCAGCCATGTAATCACCTGTTTTTTTGGTTACGCGGCCTTTGGACTCTCGTTTGGTCTGAGTTTCATGTACCTGTTGAAACGGCTTGATACAAAAGACAGAACCAATTTATTCCTGCAGCTCATTCCAAGGAGCGGGATTATAGAAGATCTCAACTATCAAATGGTTGTGATAGGATTCCTCATGTTAACCCTCGGCATCATAACCGGCTCGGTCTGGGCCCACTCCGCGTGGGGATCATACTGGAGCTGGGACCCGAAGGAGACATGGTCTCTCATCACCTGGCTGATATATGCCTCAGTAATCCATTCGCGTCTCGTAAGAGGTTGGAAAGGGAAAAAAATCGCGATCCTCTGTATCATCGGTTTCACATGTGTTCTTTTTACCTATTTCGGGGTAAATTACCTTGCAGGCTTACACAGCTATGCCAAATCGTAGCGATTATTTGCCCAAACCCCTTATCCCCAGATTTGTTACATTCATCCTCAACAGGCTGAAAAATGCCGGCCACCAGGCCTATATCGTTGGCGGTGCAGTAAGAGACGTCTGTCTGTCCCGCCCGCTTACAGACTGGGATGTGGCCACATCTTCACAGCCGCAAGACATAGAGGCGCTATTCCGGGACATAAGGCTTTTCACCCTCAAACAGGGGACTGTCACGCTTGTAGATTCAGGGATTCACTTTGAAGTGACTGCTTTCAGGGGACCAAAAAACCATATCAAAGATGATCTGGCACGCCGTGACTTTACAATCAATGCCATGGCCTACGATACAGAAAAAGATGAGATCCTGGATCCTTATGGTGGCAGGAAGGACATGGCCCGGAAGCTGATCAAGGCAACAGGCGTTCCGGAAACCCGGTTTAGGGAAGACCCCCTTCGTGTATTGCGTGCAGTTAGGTTCGCTGCCGAGCTCAGATTTGGAATCGACACAGGGACCCAGACCGCCATTACCCACATGGCCCCCCTGCTCAGCAACGTGTCGCCTGAGCGAACAAGGGACGAATTGATGAAAATCCTGATGAGCCCACGGCCTTCCATGGGTTTTAAGATAATGCGCAAAACCGGCCTTCTCAAATATTTTTTACCGGAACTCCTTGAAGGGTATCTAAAACGTCAGAATCCTCTTCACCAATACACCATCTTCAGGCATATTATGGAAACAATAGACAGGGTGGACCCTGTTCCCGTCTTGAGACTCACAGCACTCTTTCATGATATCGCCAAACCCCGCGTAAGGGAAAAAATCGGAGACCGGTGGCGGTTTTTCGGTCACGCAGAGGCAAGCGCCGGTCTGAGTGAAGAAATTATGGGTCGACTCAGATTCAGCAGGGACATAATCAAAAAAGTAACGAACCTAATCAGATACCACATGATCGACTATCATTCCGGATGGAGTGACGGGGCCGTGAGGCGCCTGATCCGCCGTGTGGGACAAGATCAGATCATGGATCTCTTAGACTTGCGCCAGGCGGATATTTTGGCACACGGCTTGCATCTCCAAAAGGATAATCTTTTGACTGAACTAAGAGAGAGAGTCGAGAACCTGACCAACAACCAGATGGTAACTAAATCCAGTGACCTGGCCATAGACGGTCACAAAGTAATGGAAATTCTCAGAATTTCCCCAGGCCCTGAAGTTGGTAACATATTGAATATACTTGTTGAAAAAGTAACTGACACCCCCGAATTGAACACTGAGACAGGGCTTGTTGCAGCCCTGGAACATAGAGAAACAACATAGATTATTTTGGGCCTTTTACAATAAGGGCTTGACCTATACGGGGCTTTTCTTATATTCCATTGGCCAATAATTTGACACCCGACACCATTGACCCTTTGCCTGAATCTGTTGATGAAAATGATGACTACATTTAAATATTCACGCATTATGAGACCTTTTTTCTTTCTCAGCCTCTTGGTCCTCGCCGGTTGTGCCGCCAAGACCCCCGGCGTTGGGATGAATGGACCACCGGTAGCAGAGGGAAACCTCCCAGAGGACCAAAAAGAGTCGTTCTTCCCAGGCAAACTCCCTGAAACCAGCCCTGAGATCCTCATATCAGAACCGCAGAAAAACCCCCGGCAGGAAATGCATGCGTCAAAACCAGAGAAAAAATCCCACCAGGGAACCCTTGATTTGGCACTTGAGTTTTGCGAGGTCTCAAATGACTATTGGGAACGGGGAGATCTCGAGAATGCCATCGATGCACTCGATCAGGCATACGCTCTCATATTGACAATAAGCTCACAAGACGTAACCCCGGAGACATTGCAGCAGAAGGACGACCTGCGTTTCACCATATCAAAGCGGATTGCGGAGGTATATGCATCCAGGTTCACGGTGGCAAACGGGGATCATAAGGCCATCCCCCTGGAAATGAACAGCCACGTGGAAAAGGCGCTCAAACTGTTTAAAGGCAACGAGCGGAAATTCTTCCTTGATTCCTACCGTCGCTCCGGGAAATACCGCCCTGCCATTGTAATGGAACTTAAAGAAGCCGGACTGCCCGAAGAGCTCTCATGGCTGCCCCTGATTGAAAGCGGGTTCAAGACAAGGGCATTATCAAGAGCAAGGGCCCTCGGGCTGTGGCAGTTTATCGCATCAACCGGGTATAAATTCGGGCTAAAAAGAGACCAATGGATCGATGAAAGACTGGATCCCGAAAAATCGACAACTGCAGCCATTGCCTATCTGAAAGAACTGCATCAGATATTCGGGGACTGGACGACAGTTCTGGCCGCCTATAATTGCGGAGAAGGGAGAGTCTTAAAAAAAATCCGCACACAAAGAATCAACTATCTTGACAACTTCTGGGACCTCTACGCAAAACTACCCAGAGAAACAGCCTTTTATGTCCCAAAGTTTCTGGCAGTATTGCACATTATGAATGATCCCGAAGCCCATGGTTTCACCCTCCCTCCTGTGGATGAAGAAATCGAGTTTGACAAGGTGCCGATTGACAAGCAGGTTCACCTTAGAACCGTTGCCAAACACCTGGAGATGCCTTACAACACCTTAAAAGACCTCAATCCCGAGTTACGTCAGCATTGCTCACCTAACAGGCCATATGTCATTAAAGTGCCAAAAGACAAAGGGGAAGTACTGCTCGCAAAAATCGGCGATATTCCCGTCTGGCACCCACCGGTTCCTGCCTATGTCATCCATAGGGTGCGTAAAGGCGAATCTTTGTCTGTTATTGCTCAGAGGTACAGAACGAGTACCCGGGCCATTATGGCGGCCAACAATCTGAGAAGTAAACACTATGTAAAAGCGGGATGGAGGCTCAAGATTCCAACCAGAGGGTCTTATGCGAAAAGCATTGCCAATATCTCCCCGTCAGCATATAGCGCTTCAGGAAAAAGACCCGCGACATATAGGGTACGCAAAGGAGATTCTGTTTGGAAGATTGCCAGACGATTTGGCACCACGACCAAGGCGATCCAGTCCCTGAATAATCTTGGGAACACCCATTTGCGGATCGGTCAGGTACTTAAAATTCCGAAGGCATCATCATCTTTTGCATCGATTAAGACCAAACCATACACAGTGCTAAAGGGTGATTCTTCATACGTGATCGCCCAAAAACACAAGATGAGTCTCTCTGAATTGCTCAGCATCAATTATTTGACACCTCGAAGCACCATTTACCCCGGACAGACCCTGCTTGTTAAAGCTCAATAATTAGTGCCTGAACAAAAAGTCCGTTCAGACACTAATTACTCAGGTTCAAGGGTTTAGCCAATCGTAAATCGTCACTCCTCAATCGTCCTTCTTTCTCCCCTTCTCACCTTCTCACCTTCTGCCCTTCGCCCTTTCCCCCCGTCCCCCCGTCTCCCCATCTCCCCGTCTGCCCTTCCCCCTCTCCTCGTCTGCCCTTCCCCCTCTCACCTTCTGCCCTTCGCCTTCTGCCCTTCGCACCTTCTGCCCTTCGCACTCCGCATTCCCCTTTCCACATTAAAACATGGGGATATCCCCCATATTCAAACCTTATAGATCCCCTATTGCATTATCAGCACAATATGGTATTAGGACTTAGCGCTGAACCTAACAACATGACCCGTTACATTTTACCCAGCAACCCAACCATTTAACCACTCAATTGCAGATAAGGAGGAGCACAGTGGATAAACAAATCATTGAAAAGCTGGAGGCAATTTCAGGCTCTGAGTATGTTCTCAGTAGAGATTTTGAGCTTGTTGCCTACTCCAGGGCCTGGAGCTACGAGAAACCACGCCTGGCAGATGTCATTGTCATTCCTGCCTCGACCGAAGAAGTTTCACAGATCGTAAAGTTGGCCAATGAAGTGAAAACACCGGTTTGTGTCCGGGGTGGCGGCACAACCACCACCGGCATGTCTCTCCCCCGCGAAGCAGGAATCGTTCTCGACCTCAACCGGATGGATAAAATCGAAGAAATAGACGAAGGGTCCATGACGGTGACCATGCAGTCCGGGGCATCTGTCTACGAAATAATCAAGTTTGTTGAAAAAAGGGGATGGAAGATACCTCTAAAACCGGAATTCGGCAGCGGTGTGCCCATTGCCGGTTGGACAGCCTTTAATGGGATTGGTGCCGGTGGTTCCATATACGGCCGAGTCGCAGACATGGTGGTTGGGCTTGAAGTGGTTTTACCCACAGGAGAAATTGTCAATACCGGGGCCACGTCCTTCTCCACATGTAAACAGTTTTCACGTTATGTGGGGACCGGTCCGGATCTGACCGGGCTTTTCGTAAACGCGCTGGGTACTACCGGCATCATCACCGGCGAAACACTCCGGGTGTACCGCATTCCAGAGGCAGAGTTCTTCATTGGCTACGGGTTTGATACGGCTGAGGACGCCCAGAAAGGGATACAGATACTGACGGAGGCCAACATCTCATACGGCATCACGCTATTTGATGACCATATGTGCCGAAACAATAATCTCCCGGAATTTGCGCCGTATATCGTTCATATGTTTGCGGAAGGATATCAGGAAGAAGTTGATTTCAGATTGAAAAAAGGAAAAGAACTTTTGGAAAAGGCCGGCATTGGCAAAGAAATACCGGACGCGATCCCGCTGCTCTGGGGGGGTGTCGAAGGCATGTCTTCGAGAATAAAACCTGCCGTGAGACTGATCTGCGTGGGTGGATTCCACCCCCTGGATATCACCGCCGAAGTCCTCCATGCCTACAACCGCGTCGGAGACAAACACAATTTCAGGCGCGGCATGGTTTGGTGGGTGATAAACAATTATGCCAATGTCTTTCCCATATACATCTATGATGAACAGACAGAACTGGACAAGGTCATTGAGGCCGGCCAGGATCTTCGGGAAGAATGGTCTAAAATCGGCTGTGCACCTGACTATCCCGGGCCGAATCCTGATATTACCTCTTGGATTACGCCGGAATATCATGCACTTTACAGCAAGATCAAAAAATCGATTGATCCCAACAACATCATACACAGAGGCATGTCGCCCATAGTGGAGTATTAAGGAAGGAGGGTATTCAGATGAAGTTTGAATTACTTGAAAAATATCGGGAATGGATTTGGAACTGCCAGGCCTGCAGCACATGCCTTAAGGGGCCTCAGAATCCTTTTTTTCCGTGGGGGCCGACCCCTGACAGAATCTGCCCCGAATATCAAAGATACAGAAGCCTTGCACACTCATGCATGGGAAAAATCCAGAACATGAAATGGCTTATGGAGGGCAAGCTCGAGGTAACTGATGAATTTGCAGAAGCCGTATTTGATTGTCTCATGTGCGGTGCGTGCGGGCCGGAAAGGATGGAGCAGTCCGGCTGTGTTGTAGACAGACAGCAGATTCCCATGTTCAGGGCATTGCGCACGGAGCTGGTGAAAATGGGAAAAGGCCCGATAGAGCCGTTTAAGAGGATTGCCTCTGCCATAGAAAAAGAAGGGAACCGTTTTGGCGCAAAAGTTGAAAAAAGCAAATGGATCCCCGAGGGGATGGATATCCCCGACAAAGGTGATCTGGTTTATTTTGCCGGATGTGTTGCCTCTTACAGGTCCAATCAGATCGCTCAGGCTACGGCCAAAATTTTTAAACACGCGGGCGTCGATTTTGCTGTTTTGGGTGAAGAGGAATGGTGTTGCGGCAATCCTTTAATTGACTCGGGTCAGGCTGACGCCTTTGAGCCTGTTGTCAAACACAACATTGACGCAATCAAGAATGCAGGCGCCAAGCAGGTTGTGACCTCATGCGGTTGCTGCTACAATGTGCTGAAGTTCCGTTATCCGGAAGTGGCCGGAGACCTTGGTTTTGAAGTGGTTCACATTACGGAAATTCTGGCGAAACTGATTGACGAAGGTAAAATTAAACCGGATAAGAGTCTGTCAGGAAAACTGACCTATCAGGACCCCTGCCACATTGCAAGGCTCGGCGCTGCCTGGAATGCGGGCACCGAAGAGCCGAGAAAGATAATCAATAGCATCCCGGGCATTGAGTTTGCCGAAATGGAAGGGAACATGGGATTGACGCAGTGCTGCGGCAGGTATGTGGCAGAGCTGCCCGACATGTCTCTTTTTACGGGAATCAACCGGATAAAAGACGCACAGGCTGTTGGGGCGGACACCATCGTTACGGCCTGTTCATTCTGCAACTGGAGCCTTGACAGGGCGACCAAGGATATGGACGCAGAGACCAAGGTCCTGGATATCACCGAGGTTGTGGCCCAGTCACTTGGTCTTTAAACGCGCAGAGGGCAGAGGGGCATGGCGCATGGGGCTTAGGGCAGAGGGCAGAAGGTGAAAAGATTAGAGGGTTAGAAGGTGAGAGGGTAAGAAGATTAGAAGGTAAGAAGAGGAAAACGGATATAAAGCACTTTCGTGATCTCGAAGTTTACCGGCGAGCTTTTAATGCAGCAATGAAGATATTTCAGTTGAATAAACTCGATGATGAATATGAGCAAATCATCGCGATGTTAAATTCCGTGGAAAGAAATGC
>JAFDJF010000639.1 GCA_019307645.1 Deltaproteobacteria bacterium | reverse complement strand
AAGGTTGACAGATGAAAACTGAACAATACAACAACCGGAGAAGGTGCACTTTTTTTTGTAATTAGTCGTTTTTGGCATGTTTGATGCATAATATAACCGCAATATGAGCCAAACCGTTCTGTTGATTATGGCAGACGCCCCTATTGAGAAATGAAAGGATGAGAAAAATGCCGAACAAAGTCGAAGAAGGTTTTACCCTCATTGAATTGATGATCGTAATTGCTATCATCGGAATTTTGGCGGCAATTGCGGTCCCGCAGTTCATATCTTACCGGACAAGGTCTTATAATGCGGCTGCAAAGGCGGTTGTGCATAATGTCAAGGCCGACCAGGCCAACCTTAACTCGGAGCTGGGTATCTACGGTCACACTGAAGCAGTTCCAACTAATCTGACCGTTACTGTTGCACCTTATGGAATTGCCAATGCCCTTACCCGCACCACATTGTCCAGAGCTGCGACCGGTACGGACAGTGGGGCCAGAATAAGCGGGACAAGGTGGGACAATAAGTCCTTCTGCGTTGGCATTGTACTCGGGGATTGTATGATCGCCGCCGGCAGGGAAGTGAGTAACACCAATCAGAGGTCTGTTTTTACCCTTTATTCACGACATCAAAAAGGTGACACGGCATATGGTATTGATTCTGCGGTTGAAGATATGATATATTCCGTCAGTAACGCGGGCTGGATCAATGCGACCGGTCTGGGTTGCACACCGCCCGCGCCGACCCTGACGACCCTCGAGAACATCAACCTCATGCCTGGTGGCGGCGCACCATATACCACATGGGCGGAGGCCAAGTAAAAACACCATTTGTCTGGTGGGTGAGGCGGTTTTAAGCAGGATATGAGAGCAATTCAGTTTGATAATATATGGAAAGACTTTAAGATCGGCATGAAGCGGACAACCGTATTGCATGGATTGTCGCTTGGCATTAACAGGGGCGAGATATTCGGATTTCTGGGTCCCAACGGCGCCGGGAAAAGTACGGCCAACGGCGCCGGGAAAAGTACGGCCATAAAACTGATTCTCAATTTCATCAAACCGACCCGGGGGACGATTACCCTTGAAGAACTTGTTGTGGGGCAGGACGCTTTCCAGCACCTTATCGGTTATTCTGCCGAGACCCCCTGCTTTTATGAAAATCTCACAGGTCGAGAAACCCTGTTGTTTGCTGGAAAGGCATCCGGGATGGACCGGGAGGCCGTTTACGAAAGGACTGAGGATGTCCTGCGCGGGCTGGATCTTTCGGCTGCCGGTTCATGGCCCATCAAGACCTATTCAAAAGGGATGAAACAGCGCCTGGGCCTTGCTGTGGCGCTGGTGCATGAACCCCGGATATATGTCCTTGATGAGCCCATGAGCGGACTTGACCCTTTGGGTCGAAGGCTGATTACCGATGTGATCCTCGAGCTGCGTGAAAAGGGGAAAACGGTTTTTTTCAGCTCCCACATCCTGAGCGATGTGGAAAGGCTCTGTGACCGTATTGGCGTCCTGAACAAAGGGGAGCTGCTTTATTGCGGAGAAGTGGATGCGTTTTCCCGAAATGCCGCCACATTTGAGGATGCCTTTATAAATCTGATCGAGGGCCATGAGAGGGGAAAAAATGTCTAATATATTCCTCATCGCCCGCATCACATTCAAAGAGTGCATCCGCAACAGGGCCCTTTATGGTATTTTTCTTCTGGGGCTGCTCTTATTCACGGCAAACATCATCATCACGGCCATGTTTTCCTGGGAGCTGGGTAAAGTTGCCGTGGACGTGGGCCTGTCCGTGGTGTCATTTTCCGGCCTTATCATCATATTCTTCCTCAGCATAAATGCGCTTTCAAACGACCTGGACAGAAAGACCATATACATGATCCTTTCAAGGCCTATTAACAGGTCGCAGTACATCCTGGGGAAATATACGGGCCTGGGTCTCATAATACTCCTTTCGAGTGCTATTCTCGGCATATGTGCAGCCCTTTCTTTTAAACTGGCAACCGCCGGTCATGAGGCCTTTATCCCGATGCATTTTTCATGGCCTGTTTTTTTTCTCGCATTGACCTACCTGTCCCTGTCCCTGCTTGTGCTCCTGGCCATATCCTTTCTTTGGGTAAGTATTACAACGCATCCGTTTACCGCGGTTTTGCTTTCCATGCTGTCTTATTTCATTGGCCAGAATGTGGAAAATGTAAAAAACATGATTATTAAGAGCCAGATGTTTGAAGATAATGTATTGCTGATAAAAGTTACGAATTTTATTTCATGGGTTTTTCCTAATCTGGCTGTATTTGATCTCAAGACAACCGCTGCATACGGCCTTCCCGTAAATGCATCTTACTTATTTGCAGTGGCAGCATACGGTCTTTCCTATATCGGTATCTGCCTCATCCTGACCATGATGATTTTTCAGAGACGAGAACTGGCATGACCCGCAGGAATGTCTTCAGCGTAATTCTTCCTTTATGCTTTTTTGTGACCTTTTTTGTGGTATGTAATCGGACAATCAGGGAAATTAGAAGCGGGCTGAGCAGTTCTTATCAATTAAACGTAAGCGCCCTTCCCCCCGGGCTGTTCAAGTTATTTGCCGGAGAATTTAAAGGTTTGCTGGCCGATTATCTTGTGCTGGAAGTCGGATCGGTGATCGGGGTTGGAAAAAAGATCCCTCAAGAGGAATACGCAAAAAGCGCCGCGGCCTTGGCCCAGTCCCTTGCGCTGGACCCATACTTTCAGCAAACCTATCTGTATACTCAGGCCATTGTCGCCATGGAGGGAGAGATGCCGGAGAAGGCCATACCGCTGCTGGACATCTCCAGGGAGCAGCGGTTCTGGGACTGGCGGCCGGCATATTACATGGGCTTTGACTACTACTATTTCCTGGGAGAGTATGCCAGGGCCTCAGAGCTGTTTTTTGAAGCTGCCAAGGTTAAACACGCCCCGCCTGCCCTGGCGATCCTCGGTGGACGGTTTGCCAAAAAAGGGGGGAGAATAGAAGCGGCGATCGGTCTGCTGCAGTCAATGCTTGGAGACCCGGGACTGGAAGAAAAACACAGGGTGCAGCTCTCCGACAGGCTTGTTGCCTTACAAGGGGTCTTATTGCTTGAAAATTCCATTCGGGAATATGGAAACCAATATGATTCTTTCCCGCCTTCCCTTGAGACGCTCATAGAAAAAGGCCTTCTTCGGGAAATGCCGCCAAATCCATATGCGGACAGGTTTTATTACGAAGAGAAAGACGGGCAGGTTTTCTTTGATAATGTCAGATAGTGTCCGTCCAGAAATGAGATCGTTTCCGCAAAACCTGTAACTTCTCAATAACTCTGGGCGGGGCCGTGGGGGTCTCTTTTTGGAAACCCGCATCACCGATCAAGCAACGGAAAGGCAGAAAAGGAAAACCTGGCGCGTAAGACGCGCCTTGTAGGCCCCTGATAACGAATTGCGTTGCAAGCTGCCGTCATTTTAGAATGACTCACAAATATGATGAACTCGTAAAAAGTCGGAAAACACCATTTTTCGTCATTCCGGCGAAGGCCGGAATCCAGTTATATCAGATAGTTCCAGCTTGTCTGGACTCCGGTTTTCACCGGAGTGACGATTTTTTACGAAACCGTCAAATATGAGGGCTTCTAAAAAGAGACCCCCACGGCCCCGCCCGACCCAGAGTTATTGAGAAATTACCAAAACCTGTATAAAACTCAAAAGGGAGTATGATATGCAATTTATGGATCTACCGGCTCAGCAACGGAGAATTCGCGATAAAATTGAGGACAATCTCAGAGCGGTTCTGGACCATGGCAGGTATGTCATGGGCCCTGAAATCCAGGAACTGGAACAAAGGCTTTCAGATTATGTGGGCGCAAAACATGCCATGGGCTGTGCGTCCGGCACAGATGCCCTGATGCTGGCCCTCATGGCATATGAGGTGGGGCCGGGAGATGCCATATTCACGACGCCTTTTACCTTTATTGCAACGGCAGAGGTAATCAGCCTGCTGGGCGCAACACCCGTTTTTGTAGATATTGATCCGATCACGTTTAATATTGATCCTCTGAAACTGGAGCAGGCCGTGGAGGCCTTAAAGTCCGGAGATTTTTCAAAACATCCTTTTCCCAAAGTTCCTTCCCCATCATCGCTTAATCCAAGAGGCATCATTGCGGTTGATCTGTTTGGGCTGCCTGCGGATTATGACCGCATCAGTGACATTGCAGCCGGACACGGTCTGTTTGTTATTGAAGATGCAGCACAGTCTTTCGGCGGCGAGTACAAGGGAAAAAGGGCCTGCTCATTCGGTGATATTGCCTGCACGTCATTTTTTCCTGCAAAACCTTTGGGCTGTTATGGTGACGGCGGGATGTGTTTCACCGACCATGACGACCTGGTTGATCGCATGAGATCATTCCGGGTCCACGGACAGGGCGCCAATAAATACGAAAACGTCCGGATCGGGATAAACGGACGGCTGGATACAATGCAGGCAGCCATCCTGCTTGCCAAGTTTGAGATCTTTTCCGAGGAAATCCAACTCCGGCAGGAGGCGGCGCAGCGTTATTCGCGGAATTTTGAAACAGCGGAGATCAAGGCGCCGGAAATTCCGCCTGACTGCCTGTCCGCATGGGCCCAGTACTCTGTCCTGGCAAAAGATGGGGGGCACAGGTCTGATATCCAGGGAAAACTGAAAGAAGCGGACATCCCAACGGCCATTTATTACCCCAGGCCCCTGCACCTCCAGACGGCATTTGCCTCTCTGGGGTATCAGGAAGCGGCGGCATTTGCCTCTCTGGGGTATCAGGAAGCGGCGTTTCCAGTCTCCGAAGAATGCGCATCAAGAATCTTCAGCCTGCCCATGCACCCCTATCTGAAAGAAGCGGATCAGGAAAGGATCTGCAAGGTGTGTAGTTCTTGACCACGGAAGGACGCGGATTATCACGGACTTTATTCGCTTTCTGAGCGGTCTCGAAGTTCGGTTAACAGGACTCTAAATTGATCATATACATCTTTCCTGTGGCCGATATAGTATATTTGGATTACGTTTTCTTCTTCACTGATGGCGTATAAAATGCGGTATCTTTTTGTTTTATAAGATTTGAAACCAGACAGCTCTTCCTGCAATTCATTCCCTGTAAAAGGATTTTTTCGAAGCTCATCGAGCGCTGCTTTGATGAGCTTTTTATTTTCAGGATGAAACCTGGATAATAACCTTGCCGCCTCAGGGGTAAATCTAAGCCTAAATTTTTCCACCCTCAAAAGACCTCGTCAGAATCAACCCACATCCCCTTGTGTGCTTCACTGATCGATCTTCTGATGGATTTCATGGCTTTTTCATCTGAAAGGATTTCCAGTGT
>JAFDJF010000638.1 GCA_019307645.1 Deltaproteobacteria bacterium | reverse complement strand
AATCAACCAGGGCTGCATACCAGATGGGACTGGGTGAAATGAACCTTTCTAGAATCGATATTATATCTGTGTAGCATGAGGGCAACGATTTCATATCGTCTACTGAGACGCGTATCACAGTTGCTGTTTTTGCTCCTTTTCCTATGCATGTTCCGCCTCACGGATTATTCCGGAAGCGATGACATCCCTTATGCGGTCAACATTTTTTTCAGGTGGAATCCTCTTGTGGCGGCATCAACCATGTTGGCTGCAAAGGAGTTCATCGGGCTTTTATTCCCATCCGTTATCATCATTGCAGTAACAATGGTCTTTGGACGCGTGGTCTGCGGTTGGCTATGCCCTTTGGGAACCTTGCTGGACTGGGCAAATCCCTTGATTAAACCACCCACAAAACCCGCTTTCCGCATGCCACATATCAAATATGTTGTGTTGTTTGTTATTCTTGTAGCCTCTCTCTTTGGCCTGCAATTGATCGGATATTTTGATCCGCTTTCAATTCTGGTTCGAGGTTTGACCTTTTCCGTTGACCCCGGCCTTAATTATGTGGTCGCGTGGTTCTTTGACTTCATTTATTTCCACGGTCCCGCATGGCTGTCCGCCATCAGTGAACCGGTCTATTCATTGTTGAAAGCAACACTGCTTCCATACAAACAAACCTTTTTTTTACTTTCCCTGCTGTCATTCGTCATATTGATGTCCATATTTATTCTTGAAAAACTGGGACGAAGATTCTGGTGCCGGAACCTATGCCCTCTGGGAGCACTGCTGGCATTGTTTTCACGAGGGTCGTTCTTAAGGAAGTTTCCTGTGAAATCTTGCCCCGATTGTCACCAGTGTGCAGAAGATTGCCGGATGGGTGCGTTTGAAGACAGTGGCTTCTTGATGAATGAAGAATGCAATCTATGTATGGATTGTATTTATGACTGCCCCAATTCTGTCTCAGCATTCAAATTTATGCTTCCCAAAAACAAGACCCCGATGCGCCTGGATCGCAGAATTTTCATATGGTCTAGCATGACTGCAATCACCTTACCGGTTTTATCAAAAGTAAATGCATCCAGCAGGATCCCGCGCCCATATCTGCTGCGTCCTCCCGGAGCCAGGGCTGAGAAGGAATTTTTATCCATGTGTGTGAGATGCGGTGAGTGCATGAAAGTGTGCATCCAAAATGCCCTTCAACCTGCTTTTATGGAAAGCGGTTATGAGGGCATGTTTTCGCCGAGGCTGATTCCGCGGATGGGATATTGTGAGTTCAACTGCAACCTCTGCGGACAGGTCTGTCCCACAGGAGCCATAAGAAAGCTGACGCTTCAAGAGAAACACAAGTTTGTCATTGGCAAGGCCTATTTTAATAAAGACAGATGCCTGCCTTTTGCAGAGAACACGCCATGTATCGTCTGCGAGGAACACTGCCCCACTCTTGACAAGGCCATCAAGTTCAAAGGGGCGCTGAAGACCGATGTAAAGGGGAACGCCAAAACATTGAAACAGCCCTATATAATAAAAGACCTGTGCATCGGCTGCGGAATATGTGAAAAGGTATGTCCGCTTGATGGTGAATCCGCAATTAGGGTGAGAGTATTCGTCGGTGAACCATTGCTCAGGTATGAAAATGAAGCATAGGTGTCAAGACTACACAGTTGACACGAAGAGGTCCTGGAATAATTAAAAAAAGTTTTTACTTTTTATTCGGCTTTGAATTGTAGCGCCGAACGTCAGTTTGCCTGAGAAACACAAGATACGCCAGTTCCAAATCGTCCATTGATCCCTCAAACCTGCATCATAGAAACATGTCTGTCAACTGTGTAGGCCTGACACTCATGCAGATAGGCGCTTGTGGATGCAGCAGGTGGTAGCTGCAGTATCCGGAATTAGGGGTTGATAAAAGGCCATGAATACAATATAATAGAAGTTTTCTAGGGCAATCAAGCAATGGTTGCTCCAGGCAAAATAAAATCGAACATGCCTGCCATCAGGCAAAGGGCTCTAGTCAGTGGCGCGAACCCTAACCATTAAATGGGGTTGTACATCCATATGGAATCCAAAAAATTAGCAAATATGCTTTCTATAATTTCAGACAATTTGTCTCAAGAACAGATACCGTTCTGTTTAATCGGAGCAATGGCTCTGGGTGTGTACGGACTTCCGAGATACACATCGGATATTGATCTGTTGACCGAAGATAACCATTGGCCGAAGATTGCTCCAATAATGGAGAGACTAGGGTACGAATGCTATCAAAAAACCGATTTTTTTGCTCAGTTTGATTCTGAAATGGGGATCTACGGCAAAGTTGATTTCATGTTCGTCAGCACTCAAGACGGTAGAGACATAATAAAAAGGAGCGTCTTAATAAAGGATGAAATTTTCGGCAGGGTTCCGGTAATCCAGCCTTCAGATTATATTGTATTGAAATTAATGGCCATTGCCAATAATCCCGATAGAAGCATAAAAGATGAATCGGATCTTTCAGGTTTCTTTGATTTGCATAAGATCAATTTACTATCTAAACATTT
>JAFDJF010000101.1 GCA_019307645.1 Deltaproteobacteria bacterium | reverse complement strand
TTTGGGACTCATAGAACAGCATGAGAAAAAGTGCAGTTACCGCTCACTTGAAAAACTGGTGAGACAGATTGAAGTGGATGGTGAAAATGCTGTTGAGGCGATTATTGCACTGCTAAGATTCGACCATCAGTTAAGACCCTTTGTGTCAGAAAAAATGGAGATTGACCCGAATGAGATGGATCTTGTCTTGGGTCGGGCTCTCACTGAGACGATTACCATGTTCGGGCTGCAGGTGACCAGAGAGTCTGATGGATCTTTTTTTCTAACGGTTCACCAAGGCTCCTGATTTCCTGATAAATTGGCTTGCAATAGCCCGGGAATCTGTGTTAATAATAAACGGTATGGTGGGTGTAGCTCAGCCGGTAGAGCACTGGGTTGTGGCCCCAGAGGTCGCGGGTTCAAGCCCCGTCACTCACCCCATAGAAAATTCAAGGGGTTAGGCAATGCTTTAGCCCCTTTCTTTTTATCCTGCAAAAGTCGTCAGTTCGCACTACCCCCCCCAAACGGCGCCAGAACTCTCTTGACGCTCAAGCCTGAACACGCTAAACTTTTTCTACAAACATACTTTTTCACCACACGTTAACGAATTTCAATAACGCAAATACAGGAGTCATTACATGTCTGATATACCCAAAGCCAAACCCACGAAACCAAGAAAACTCTCAGATGTCCCCGAATGGGATTTTGAAACTGATGTCGCAGTTGTCGGTTTCGGTGGCGCCGGTGCCTGTGCAGCCCTTGAGGCTGCGGACGGCGGTGCAGATGTCATTATCTTTGAGCTGGCCAGCACCAAAGGTGGAACCACAGAATTGTCCAGCGCCGATATCTATATGGGCGGCAGCGGCGGCACTCCGATACAGAAAGCCTGCGGCTTTGAGGACAGCAGTGAAGATATGTTCAACTTCCTTATGATGGCCGGAGGGCCCCTGGCGGACGAGGCCAAGGTCCGTGCCTATGTAGACGGCAGTGTCGACCACTTCAACTGGCTTCTGAAAATGGGTGTGCCCTACAAAGAAAGCTTTTATAAGGAGCGCGACATTTATATAAACACCGATGACTGCCTGCTCTATACCAGCAATGAAAAAGTCTGGCCTTTTGTCGAAAAAGCCAAGCCCTGCCCTCGGGGCCACAATATCCAGGTGGAAGGGGATAACGGTGGTCCTGTGCTGATGAATGCGCTTGCCAAACAGGTGGAAAATCGTGGAATACGCGTGGAATTCGAAGCCCGGGCTCTCACATTGATCGTTGACGAAAACCGTGAGGTAGTTGGTCTGGTCGTACGCATCAACCAGCAGGAAAAGCACGTAAAAGTGCGTAATGGAGTTATTCTCTGTGCCGGTGGTTTCAATATGAACGAGGAAATGCTGAAGAAATATGCCCCAGTACTGCTTCGCGCTAATGAGGCCATTGGTAATCCGGGTGACACCGGCACCGGCATTATGATGGGGATGGGTGTCGGCGGGGCAGCGATCAATATGAATGAGGGGTTTGTCAGTATCCCATTTTACCCGCCGTCCTCCTTTACATACGGGATTTTCATCAACTCCCGGGGGGAGCGTTTTATTAACGAAGACTCTTACCACGGCCGAGTAGGCTACTATGCCTTGCATCAGGACAGCAAACGAATCTATCTGGTTATAAGCGTTGAAGATTACGGCCATTATGAGAAGTTTAACATAATGGGTGCCGATATTGCCGGTACCGGAGAATCGGTTGCCGAGTTGGAGGAGGAGTTGGAGATTCCCGAGGGGAGGTTGCAGCATACTATGGAATTTTACAACAAGCACGCGGCCAATGGAGAGGACCCCCTGTTCCATAAATCAAAAGAATGGTTGAAGCCGCTGGAAGCGCCCTACGCAGCCCTCGACTGCACCCCCGGAAGGGGTGCTATTATTCCCTTCTTTACTCTGGGCGGTCTGGATACATTGCCCACCGGAGAAGTATTGACCCCTGAAGGAGAGGTGGTTCCCGGCCTGTATGCTGCAGGAAGAAATACCTGTGGTATCCCGCGCATCAGTGCCGGCTACGGCAGCGGTATGTCGGTGGGAGATGCCACCTTCTTCGGCCGCATGGCGGGGAAGAATGCCGCCGCTGTATCAAGTCGTGGGTGAATGGGCTGAGTAGTGATCTAAAGTGAACTAAAGTGCCTAAAGTGATCTAAAGTTTTGTGGAGTGCGCTGAAAGCGCAATCATTATATCTAATTACTAATAAGAAATTGTGAGCAAAGTATAGGCTGTGGATTGTAACGTGTTGTGATATTTTAAATCATTGATCGCGAAGCGTACCACAACTTTAGCTCATTTTAGCTCACTTTAGGTAATTTGGCTCACTTTTTTCGGCCAAGTCTTTATACACTCCTCTGGGGTGAAATCAAAGCGTGGTCCTCAGGGCCAGGTTTTTTCTATTCCTTCTCTTCAGCCAGCGCCAGTTTCCCTTTTGCAATCTGGATATCTTCCACAAATGCGGCCACATCAAAAAGGAACAGCCCGGCGTAGCCTTTCACAAGGCCTGCTTCCAGACGAAGGGTCTGCCCGGGTTTGGCCGGTGTCAAGTATTTCATATTTACACTGGCAAGGAAGTAGCCTTGTCTTCCCTCACCCGCGTGATGATCTTTTTCCATGGCTGACAGCCCCAGAAGCAGACCGCTTGTTTGCGCCAGGGCCTCTGTAACAAGAACCCCCGGCATGAGAGGCCTGCCTGGAAAATGGCCGGCAAAAAAAGTGTCATCCGGCAGTAAATCTTTTTCTGCTACGATCTTTTCACCCGCCTTTATTTCCATGATTCGGTCAACAAAGAGAAAAGGGCTTTGGTGAGGAAGCAGTTTTCTGATAAAGGAAGAATCGTATATGGGTTTATTTGCCATATCTCTTGGGCCTTAAAAACTCCCGCCCTTCGGGGTTCAGCGGGCAATGGGTCTGCCGTGCTTGATAGGGCTGTATAGTGATCTAAAGTGAACTAAAGTGCCTAAAATGATCTAAAGTTAAGGAGTGCGCTTATCGCGCAGTCATTTGAAAGAGAAAATAAAATGATTGCTTCGCAAAACTGTTAATTAGAGTGAATGTCTGAAATATATCAAAATTGGTCGCGAAGCGCACCACAACTTTAGCTCACCTTAGCTCATTTTAGGCACTTTAGTTCACTTATAAAGACTGTGTGGCAATGTATACACCGCCGGGGTGAACCAAAATCCGGATCCTCAGGACTCTGATTATCTACTGGCTTTTCAAAGCCCTATATCGTTCAATTGCTTTTTTTAAGCCCCTTTCTTTGGCAGTGTTGACGATTTCAATGCTCCTGTCTATCCATATGACCGTCCGGGATATCACTGCACCGGGTCCGGCCTCAATCATTAATCTGTTGCGGTTTCCCAGTTTTCTGATCAAATCAACCCACAAGACCGGACGGCTCAGCTGAGCGGCCATAATATTTTTTAGCGCTGTCTTATCAGAAACAAAGTCCAGCGAAAGGTATGACACAAGCGGAACCTGAGGATCGCGCAGATGTTCATCCTTGACGTCCTGCAAAAGTCGTTTTTCACTCCCTTTCACCAGCCTGGAATGATAGGCAGTTGCAACAGATATGGAATAGGCGTCCAGGGCCTTTTCATCAAGTGCAATTTCCATGGCCTTTTCAACTGAAGTCGTTGTACCTGAGATAACCGTTTGACGCGGGGTGTTTCGGATGGCAGTCCAGACGTCTCCTGCCCTTTGACAAATATTTTCTACCTTTTCAAGAGGCAGGCCGAAAATAACAGCCATGCTTCCGTTTGTTTTTTGTCCTTCATCAAGAAGGATTTCGCCTGCGCGTCTGACAATCTTGAGGCCGCGGGAAAAATCAAAACAGCCTGCTGAATAGGCTGCACCATAAAAACCCGAACTGTAACCAGCGGTCACACCGGGAAAAACGCCTTTTGACTTTAGTATATCGGTTGTTATGCAGCTGACGGCATAAGTCGCCAATTGAGCGTTAAGATCTTGATTGAGTTCTTCTTCAGGACCCTCAAAACAAAGGCTGCTCAGAGAAAAGCCCAACAGATTATCAACCTGCTTGAATTTTTCTCTGGCCTCGGGATAGTTATCATACAGATACAGGCCCATGCCAACATGCTGTGAGCCCTGTCCGGGATATAGAAAGGCAACATTATTATGTTTCTTATTCACACTCATTGTAACTACCCAGGTTCAGGGTTCAAGGTTTACCGCGAACCTCGACTTTCACCTTCCTTTTTCAGGTAGGGTATGAGGCCGCCACACGCAAGTATTTTTTTTATGTGGGGATCAAAAGGGTCAAAAGAGATCTGCTCTGAATTGTTTAAAACGATACATTGGTTATCCATGATGATCCGGATCCGGTCACCGTCCGTAATTCGGTCATGCAGTTCCCTGCACACGAGCGGGACAATGCCGCGGTTGACCAGACTCCGGTAGAAAATTCTGGCAAATGATTGGGCCACAATTGCTTTTACGCCAATGGCGAACAGTGCCCTGACCGAGGTCTCACGGCTTGAACCGCACCCGAAATTTTCACCAGCCACAATTATTACCAACTCATCGCCAGAGTCACCCGGGACAACTTCCCTCTCAAGACGTTTCATCCCCACCCTCAAACCGTTCTTCATCTTTTCCTCGTCCAGGCTGAACCAGGAAGGGGGATGGAGAAGATCCGTATTGACATGATTGCCCAGACGCCAGACCCTGCCGGATATATTCCCGTTTTTTTCCACTATAATACCTCCCGGGGGTCAGTGATCATACCCCTCAGGGCAGTGGCGGCTGCGGTCAGCGGAGAGGCAAGATACACCCGGGATGCAGGGTCCCCCATTCTGCCCAGGAAGTTTCTGTTGGAGGTACTGATGCATGTCTCATCAGCGGCCAGTATGCCTTTGTCGATGCCCCCGCACAATCCACAGCTTGGATTGAGAATGGTGCCACCCGCATCCAGGATATCCTGGATGTAACCTTTTTCAATAGCCTTTCTGTAGATGTCCTGGGAGGCCGGCACAATCAGAAGCCTTATCCCTTTGGCCACCTTTCTGTTTCTGAGTATCCCTGCCGCTACCTTCAGATCCCTGAGCCTTCCTCCGGTGCAGGAACCTATAAACACCTGGTCGATCCTTTCTCCCCTGGCATCTTCCACATCACAAACGTTGGCGGGGCTGTGCGGGAGTGCCACCTTTGGGTTCAGGCGGGAGAGATCAATCTTGATTTTATTGTCATAGGCGGGTTCTTTGTCAGGAAACTGAAACGGTGGTTTTGTTTGTCCGCCTCTTTCCCGGATGTAGGTTCGGGTGACCTCATCGGGGAAAAAAAGCCCGTTTTTTGCTCCCCCCTCAACCACCATGTTGCATATGGAAAACCTGTCATCCATGGGAACGGCTCTGTCCCGGTCATAAAATTCCAATGCCTGATAGAGGAAGCCGCCCTCGCCGGCGCCTTCCAAAAGCGCCAGTATAATATCTTTGCCCATAATGTAAGGAGGCAGTGTCCCGGCAAGATCCACATGGACCGCCTCAGGGGGAAGCAGCCAGGTTTTTCCGGTGACAAGGGTGTAAAGGATGTCAGTGGAACCCATGCCTGTTGCCAGGCAGCCCAGGGCCCCCGCAGTTGTGGTGTGTGAGTCGGTCCCGAGCACAAGCATCCCTGGATGAACCCAATCCCCCTCAGCCAGGAGTTGATGGCAGATTCCCTGATAGACAAGACAATTGGGAATCTGTTCCTCCTCAACAAAGGTGAGGACCTGCTTCACAATATTGGCCCGTTCAATTGTCGACGGTGGCGCAAAATGATCCACTGTCACCAGTACCCTGGTTTTGTCCAGGATGCTTCTTCCCAGTTCTTTCAGCTCCGGCAATAAGAGGGCAAGGAGCGGGTCGTGGAGAAGCACGAAGTCAACGGATACCCGCAGGAATTCACCTTCTTTTTTTCCATCAGCATGCTGCTCAATGATTGCACCTGAAAGTCCTTTACCCATTTTTACCCAGCACCTCTTTCACGATTTTCCAGAAAGACTCCAGGGGGAAGGTAAGGCATTTTTCGTAAAACGCGCTGATCTTTCCGGCCATCCGCTTTATTTCGTCCTTGCCTTCTTCTGTTTTCCGCTCTTTGACCAGATTGAGGATCTTTCCCAGTTCCTCTTCATCAGCGTCGTACCCACGGTGTTGCAGGAGATGCCGTATGGTCTGAGTGCCCGTGTGTTTCCCCAGGACAAAAACAGGGGATCGGTTCACATCGCTGGGATCCAACCCGGTATAAGTCTCACTGTTTTTCAATATCCCGTCCACATGGATTCCTGATTCATGACGAAATGCATTCAGCCCGACAATGGGCGTATGAGGTGTAATAAAAATCCCGGAACAATGCTCCACCAGTCTGGAAAGACCATAGAGCCGGTGCATGTCAATCCCATGATTTCGCTTGAAAATCTTGTCTATGGCAACAGCCACCTCGTGGAGCGGGGCATTTCCGGCCCGTTCACCGATTCCATTTACAGTGACGGATGGACAGTCAGCCCCGGCCTCCATGGCGGCCAGGGTGTTGGCCGTGGCAAGTCCGAAATCGTTGTGGCAATGCACTCCCAGAGTCATGTTTTGAGGGACCGCCTTCCTGATCCGGGCTGTCAGGGTTTTCATGCCAAAGGGCTCCATAATCCCCACGGTGTCACAGATAAATGCGCGCTGTGCCCCCATTTCATGAGCTTGACACAACATATCGATCAGAAAGGAGATATCCGCGCGGGAACCATCCTCGGCAACGAGGTTGACGGTCATCTTTTTGTCTGTGGCGTATCCAATCATATCCCCGGTCAGTCTTTTCAAGCTGTTCTCATCGATCCCGAGGCGGCTCGTTATGTGGAGATGACTGACAGGACAGATGAGAAAGATCTCATCGGCACCGCAGCTTGCGGCCTGATCGATTTCTTCGTATCTCATCCTTACCGATACACCGATGGATGCGTTGAGCCCTTCAGCGGCAATCGCTGATATGGTTTCTCTTTCCTCTGCAGACACCGCAGGCATCCCCACATCCAGCAGTTCGATGCCTGTCAAATCCAGTTCCCGGGCGATCTGCAGTTTTTCATCCGTTGTGAAAATGACCCCCGGGGTCTGTTCTCCCTCTCTCAAGGTACCATCTACGATTTTTATGTTATCCACGGTCGTCTTCCAGTTGCCCAGTTCAGGTAGTGGCAGTACAAGCGGCCAAAAAAGGGCGAACTGGCTTTATTCGGGTTGGGGTGCAGTGAACAATGGTGCCGGCATTTTGTCTTTCGCAGCAGTTTTTCAAAGTCAACTGCATCCAGATTATGGCCATTTCCCAGAAAATCAGGGATATAATAGCCCAGTCCGCCACCGTCCGGTGAA
>JAFDJF010000637.1 GCA_019307645.1 Deltaproteobacteria bacterium | reverse complement strand
CACAGCGCAATCGTTTTCAAGACATGTGTCGTTCAGCATGAACGGATCACACATCATGGGCGACTTGAGATACTGCTCCATGGTCAGCGGTCTGCCATAAAACATGGCCCGGGGATTCCGAACAGCGTTTTCCCGGCAGACAATGGCAACCTGCCCCAGTTGTTCACGGGTGGCGCCGGTCTCGTGCATCCACCTTCGGGTCAGCATGGCCACCCACGAGGTGGGGCTCGCAAAGCCAAAGGGTATCACATAGCTGAACCGGTATTCCTTGGGAATATTTACCGGTCTGCCGTAGCGAACGGTCCCGCTGGCCGGCTTGAGCGCCCGATAGGCCACCACATAGTCTGCCACGCCCGATGCCACGGCCATGGCCGCATTGCCCACCGTACCACAGCACGCGCCCCCTCCCCAGGGGGTTTGGCCGAAATACTTCAGGTTGGGAATGCCCAAACTCCGGGCAATATCGATATCAGAGGCCATTTCAGCCGCAAAAATCCCGGCAGTCCCATAGCTGGCCATGCCGTCGATCTGCTCCACATCAAGCCCCGAATCCTCACAGGCCGCCAGAACCGCGTCCACCCCCAGGTGGATTTCGCTCCGGCCGGCATTTCTAGTATATTCCGTGCTGCCGATTCCCACGATACAAGCCTTATCTTTAAGTGTCATGGTATCCTCCTCCTATCCTCTTGTCGGCAGGGACATCACCGCCGTTCCCACAACATGGGTCGCCATACTGTTTTCTCCGGAATAAGAGATCGCTATCAGGTGTTCGCCCTCCTCTTCCCATTTGTAGGTAATCTTTCCGCTCATGACCATCTCGTCATTGGGGAAATTGGGTACCTGCAGGCCGGCGGTCAGCTTCTTTATTTGGGCCTCAGGACCTGCCCATTGCTCCAGATAGGCGGCAGCCAGTCCGTTGGAGGTCAAAATATTCATGAAAATATCAGGTGCCCCGGCCTGCTGGGCAAAGGCCGTTTCATGATGCACCGGCATGTGATCATGAGTCGCCCATATGGCCCCCACGGCTATCAGCTGATAGTCTATTTTCCGGATTTTCTCCGGAAGTTCCTGATTTTCTTCCACATCTTCCCAGTAAACATTATTTATCTCTCTTGCCATTTTATTCACCTCCATTTTAACCCTTGTAAACGCGACTTGTGGTAACGGGTGGTTTGTATTTGATCACAGTAAAGACCAGATCACTGAGATGCACATCATCCTGGTTATAGAATGAATAGGTCACATCGACATAGCGGGCAACACCCTGCCGTGTATAATGGTCATAGTCCGATATCCGTGTCGGGGTTCTCTGAGCGTATATCCGGTCTCCCAGCTTTATGGGATTGAAAACCTCCAGCACCTGGTTCGTGGCCATAACCGATGTATAGCCTGCCGCATCAAGGGCAGCAAACACCTGGGAATGGGGCTCCTCTATGTCAATGGTTATGCCTTCCCTAAACCTTGCCATGGCTGCATAAAAAGAATCAATAGTGAACGCCTGCACCGACGACGGGGGCGCAATAATCCCCCCGTACTTGCTCTTTTTGGCGTATTCTTCATCCGTATACAATGGGTTGTCGTCATGCATGACCTCACACCAGTGGATAATATCCGACCGGCTTACCTCGTCGTGGGGTTCAACCATCACCCCCTTTGCGCCCAAAAACCCCTTTAACTTCGCATAATCAACCCCTTCTTCATATGGGCTTGAGAACGGCTTAATCTCATTTCCGTTTCCCATGATCAATGAACCTCCTTTACTTGATTCTTTGTTCGGGTCAGGAGACAGGGCTCAGCCTGTTTATTTTCAGAACCCTATACTTGTGTTTGCTTACCACCTCTCCTTTTTGATTGCTGAAAATATAGAGCAAATCCACTAAATAGCCCTTTCCCAGTTTTGTTTCTTCCTCCTCGGCTGATATGCCCTCAAGGGTTACCTGATAACTCAACCAGTCTCCGATATTCACCGGTTTGACAAGCTCGTCTTCCAGATCAACACCAATGGTCAATGCATATCCCGCATCCTCCAGGGCCTTCAGGGCCAGCTCATGGGGCTCTGTCGGCTCTTTGGGCTCCGGTGTCCAGTACGCTTCCCTGGCCCACGTCATCATCATGGGCACAGGAACAGGCCTTTCCCGGACATAGGCCTGTTCGGCCAGAATCCTTTCCCTGGCCTCCGCCATATACGGAAAAGGTTTCTCGGGGACATTCTTCAGCTTCTCCAACCACTCCTTGTCAGGCTCATTCATTATTTCATACCAGCGCCTCACATTCGAAGTGCTCACATCGTCAAGGGCCTTTATGGGCCCCGACTCCTTCCCAATCAATGGTTCAATTTTGGAACGCTCTAAACCCATATTACACCTCCTTCAAACAAAGTTTTGACTCCATGATTTTTTAAATAGTGCCCGAACGAAAACTGTCTTTTTCGCCAATATCTGCGTCAGATAAAAATTTTAATCCTCGAAATACTTAATGTATGCCTGCGGTTAAAATTTTTGTCTTCCTTGATCTTG
>JAFDJF010000636.1 GCA_019307645.1 Deltaproteobacteria bacterium | reverse complement strand
CGTAAACACGGCAGAACAGTTCAAACAAGGGTACCTGAAGTCAGATCCGCTGGAATTGCCCGCTTTTTACCGAAAGATCCTTGACAAGGAGTTTCACGGGACCGGTTATATATTCGAGAGAATCGACAGTGAACTTGTGTTTATCCTTCTTTCGATCACGGCAAATTTGTCACGCGGTGATATCATCAATCTTAACCCCCTTTTGGCAGACGTAAAATCAGCAGAAATTGACGACAGAGTTAAGAGAATTGAACAGGAGGCCAGAGGCATTAATGTCCGCTATGTCGATGTTGACGTTCTCAGACAGTTCGGCGAACAGTTGCATCGACATGGATCAGCGTTTGTTCTCGGCACCGGCTTCCAAATAAAGGTGGAGCCGGAAACCCTTGCCCTGGAAATCGCTTACATGGATGTGGACAATGCCATCGAACGATTGGACGCGCTATCAAAGAAAATTGCCGGATGCCCCATATCCGGGATTCCGGTTGAGGATTTGAAAAACCTGGAATCCATATTTTCCAAACTCGAGAGCTTTTATCAAAGCCACCTCAGGTTTATTAAAGAGACAGCGCATTCATTGAAATTGCCGTCAAGACAAAAACGCTGGTTTCAGAACGTTCAGGAGTTGCGGCAGGATCTGAGATCGAACTTCCTCTCAATGTTTTTCAGACCCGAAGATGTTTACATTAATCTTGACCTGCTTTATCGCCATGCCCCATCTGTTTTGGATTTTATTCTTCCTGAATTCATCGCCCTTCAAGACCGGGAAGTTTCCTGGCATCTGTATATGACATCCCCGGTGACACACTATATTATTGCTGCCACAAAAAAACTCCAGGCCTTGATAACACACGACAAAGAGAGCTTTCAGAACGTTCGTTTCCTCCACAGGCTGGCGCAAAGGGAATTCGGACCCATGGCCACGGGGACGGTCGGAGTGAGTGATTTGCAGATAAGGGAGCTGGAAAAAACAATCGATAAAATTTCCCTCAATAAATCCCTGCTTGATGCCCTTATCAAGTCATTAATTTTCCAGGACCTGGGTAGGCTCCCTGCCTTGAGAGAGAAATACAAAGACGATATCAACCCGGCGGAGCTTGCGCAGGCAAGCGCAGTTTTTATCGAACAAGAAGGAATCGCACAAATCTATGATCTTGACGAGAAGGGAAAAGCCTACTTCGTATTCCTGGTCAGGCATCACAGCTTGATCCACCATATTTTCCGGGGCGAATTCTCTGCGTCTGCCGTTAAAGATGTGCTTGATTCGAAGGATAAGGAACTCTTTGACGCTTTTTTTGTTTTCTCCTTCATCATGCTGTCCGCTATAAGGGATGATTTGATTCTGGAGGATCTGGCCGGCCAGCTGTTCAAGATAAAAGCCCTGTGTGACAAAATCTTTGATGGCGAAACAAGCCTTGAAGAAAAGCTGGACCGGATTTTTATCCGCAGGGGGAACCTTTTTTATGCCCATGAAGCGTATCAAAGGGAAGGGCTTCCCAAAGGGATTGCTCCATCAGGGTATTTGAAATCCAGTGCGTGGAAAGAACCGGGTAAATCCGAGTGCATCCAAACGGGTAAAACGGTCTTTGCCCTGGAACGTATTTTCAGATTGCGCGGTATCAGACATGCTCAATATCTGGACCTTGTAAATTTGATGATCAAGGTCCCTCTGAAATACATCTACAAAGAGCGAACGCTTTCCAGCATCGGATACGCTACGTTTGAAAAAGAACTTTTTGAGGCCTTTCGTATTTACAATACGCTTCAGACCCTGCCGGCAGAGGCGAGGCATTTTATCCTGAACCAGCTTGGTGAAGATAAAGTGCGAATTTTCGGATATGAAAAGGTGAGCGGATATCTAAGCTATGAAAACCAGATCAAACTCCTGCTTGTGGGACTTCTGGGAACCAAGCATTTCAAGCCGCGTGGATCAGCAATCTGCCTGAATTTTCTGCCCCTGTGTGAAAAGATCGAAAAGCGGTATGAGGCGATCAATAATTACCTGAACACACTTTCCACAGCTGAACTTTTGGGAGACGACCATCAGTTGAATTACTTTTTCAGTGCAGAAACCGGAATCATCCTCAAAAAAGAAGCCTTTCCGAATGTCTGTTCCATTGATTTCCAGGATAGCGTCAACATCTCTCAGAAAATATCCTATATCACTTCCACGAACAACGTGGAGCAGCTCAAAAACTACTTTCACTCCAGTCTCCGGTCAATTCGAATGTACCGCTTTTTTACAGATGACTATGAAGAGCAGCTGGAAAGGGCCTATGATCGAAGACTGACCGAAATTACAGATATGATATTGGATCAGACAAAGAAGCAGATGGATCTAGTCCATGATTTTAAAGAGGTCCACAATCTGGTAAGTGATCTTCTTGAACGATCCTGGGACATCGGATTTTCCGAAGACCAGAAAGACAGGCTGAACGATCTTTATGAATTGAGAAAGGACCGCCTGCGAAGAGAGAAGTTGTCGGAAATCGACAGCGTTCTTGAGACAATCCATGATAC
>JAFDJF010000635.1 GCA_019307645.1 Deltaproteobacteria bacterium | reverse complement strand
TTTACTGGCACACCCGGATTCACCTGCATCAAACAATTTCAACAGCATTGTCAACAAAATAGAAAAAGCCATTGGAAGCGAAAAACAAGCGGGTACGGAAACAATTTATCAAGATATCGAAGAAAACAGGCTGCTCAAGATTCTTCAAATTAATTACGGGAACGCGTGCCATGAACGAAGTTGTTATCGTTGTACGGATTATTTTCAGTGTACACTCCCCAAAAAAGCTGACATTCATGACCTCGGATTTATCAGGAAAATTAAAGATGCCATGTCCGGCGTTAAACATAAAATCGCCGTGATGAGTTGTAAGGGCGGCGTGGGAAAGTCAACACTTGCTGCGAACCTGGCTGTTGCCCTGGCTAAAAAAGAAAGGACGGTCGTCATATTGGATTGCGATTTCCACGGCCCTTGTATACCAAAGATGCTGGGGGTAAAGGCAAAGGGGATGAAAATCGGGAAAAAAGGAATTGTCCCTATACCCGCAGCCCGGAACGTGAAAGTCGTGTCAATGGATTTTCTGCTCAAACCGGACGAGGCCGTCACCTGGTTCGACCCGTTAAAAAAAATGACCGTGGCCCAGTTTCTATATGGTGTGGACTACGGCAACTTGGACTATCTTATTGTCGATCTCCCGCCCGGCACCGGCGGCGAATCATACGCTTTACTCCAGTGTCTTCCTGATCTGGATGGCGCAGTGATCATAACTTTGCCTTCCGAGAGTCCCCAGACCGTCACAAGAAGGAGCATGGGTCTGTGCCGACAGGCAAATGTCCCCATTATTGGTATAATTGAGAATATGAGCCGTTTTGTTTGCGCCGGCTGCCGGAATATTTCGAAAATGTACGGAACAAAGGAAACAGCAGATTTTGCCAGTGCGACAGGCATCCCGTTACTCGGGGATATTCCCCTGGATAGCAACATCTTTGAGCACTGTGATGAGGGGATCCCTTTCGTTGTTGGGTTCCCTGAGTCAATTGCCACCGGCAGCGTCTTGACTATTGCAGGCAAGATACGAGAATTTGTAGGAGATTTTGACACTTAGGGTTCGCGCAAGAAAATTACCTCTGGAATTTTCATTGAAAATCTGATATATTTATTTCAGCCTGTTTTTCATTGTAAAGACCTTCATTGTATCTTGATCATCAAAAACGAGCATCAAAATGGGAATTAAGGGCTCGCGCAAAAATAACTTCACATTTTGGCATCTCATCTTCAAGTCATTTTCGGCAGATTTTAAAAAACAAAAACCTTGAAATAGTCCACTATTACTGTGCCTTTTGCTTTTTAAAATATACCAAACCTAACCTAAATCTGAGCGCCAAAAATGTGAATTTATTTTTGCGCGAACCCTAAGGAAAGAGCTTTAAGGCGGCGGAAAAAAATTGTCGCCCATCGCGCAACAAGCTTTAAAAACGCTGAAGATTGGGATTTGGAATTCTGGCAAAACCAGGCCCCTGAAGAGCGCCTGTCCGCCCTGGTAGCGCTCCGCAGGGACGTACTGAAGGCTGAAAAGGCACGTAAGCATACCATTAAACAGCCTGGAAAAAGCGGATACAGGCACGATATGGAACCGTAAAGGCGAACTGGGTAGACCTGGATAGCCTCATAAAAATAAAGAATCTCATTGACAATCCGCGCCACCAGGAAGATGTCCGGGTGTTGCGTGAAGTGAAAAAACGTCAGCGCTCATTAGCTGAAAAGAAAAAATGATCATTTTGCCTTTCTCGGCACTTTTAAAATGATGATAAGCATCAATGCAACTAATATAGCTATTGCACCTGTTACAAAGGCTGGGGTATAACTGCCGGTGCGGTCATAAATGGCGCCACCCAAGACCGGGCCCAACGCAGGACCCAGTGTTGTAATCAACATTGAAACACCCATAATGGCACCCATTGAAGACAAGCCAAAAAGCTCTGACACCATTCGCGGCATTTGGGGTACTGATCCGCCATAGGCAAAGCCAAATAATATAACAAACAGATACATCATCCAGGCGCTGCTTACCGTAATTAAATAGAACAACATAATGGCTCCAAGCCCCAAACAAATGTAAAAGGAGCGCTTTGTCCCAATCTTATCTGAAACTCCACCCATAAAAAGCCGGCCAAAGGCATTGAAACCAGAGGCGATTCCCAGGGCAAGCGCTGCCGCCGCCGCAGTCACTCCCATGTCCGTTGCATGGGGAACCATGTTTACCTGAGCCATAAAAAACCCGAGAAACATAAGGGTTATTGCCACATTATAAATCCAGAAAGAGCCAGACTTAATGGCTTCGGGCAATGTGAAATCCTGAGTTTGAATGGCCTGCCCTGGGTTTTGGGCACCTTTGTCTCCAGCCGGTCCCCCTGGTGCTCCTTCTCCTTCCCCAAGGGGTACTAATCCCAACTCTTTTGGATCTTTCCTAAGAAACAACGCTGCAGGCACGGGAATGCATAGAATTAAAATACCAATGATAAGAAATGCCGTTCTCCATCCGGAGCTTTCTATACAGGATTGCAACAAAGGCGTTGCAACT
>JAFDJF010000634.1 GCA_019307645.1 Deltaproteobacteria bacterium | reverse complement strand
TATGAAAAGCCATGGAATCTTTGATAATGCGAAGTTTGTCAGACAAGGGTCCCTCCTGGAAAGTCTTCATTTTAATTAACAAATGGGACAGTAAAAGTCAAGGAAGGCGCAACACCGCTGCTTGTTTGATTCTTATATCGGAATTTCAGGATTGACCAGCAGGAAAACGAAGCGACAAACTGCTACCTTTTTAACCCCCTTACTTTTTAAAAAGGGCTTCCAGGGCGTCTCTGGCATCCTTTGTCCTGTTCACTTTACCCTGGGGAGGTCCCTTTGCCACATAGTAATCACAGAAATTAGCCCTCTCCTTGTCCACAATTCGTTCTGCGATAACTTCCCTGCATTCATTAAAGGCATTAGGTTGATAAAAATCGCATTGTTTGCAGCATTTAAGATCTCCACCGCAATGAGGGCAGGTGTCGCTCCTGCCTACTTTGTCCACTACACCGAGCTGTTTCCTACAAAATGCACATTGCATTGTCTTCCTCCCCCGATTACGCCGTAACCGTGAACATATTTGCTGCCAAAGTTTTTGACAATTTAGACGTTAACACATAGTATTTTCTCATGGATTCTGACAAACAGGACTTTATCGTACTGAACCATACTGCAGATTCCGGTATCATGGTATGCGGCACGGATATAATGAATCTCTTTGAAAAGGCCGCCATTGCGATAATGCAAATTATGGTCAGCAGTAGACATACCGAAAAAACCAGAACCATTAAACTGTCTTTAGATGAACAGGACCTGCCCGGACTTATGGTTCGCTGGCTGGGAGAAATACTTTATCTCTTTGCCGGAGAAAAGGAGGTTGTTACCGGCATCAGAATTGACTCCATCTCTCCATCCCATCTTGATGCGACCCTGGAAAGTGTACCCTTTGACCCGGACCTTCATGAAATCCTCTGTGAGATTAAGGCCGTGACCTATCATCAAATCCAAGTCGTGGAAAAGGATGACTGCTGGGAGGCAAGGGTCATCTTCGACTTATAGATAAACTTTTTTGAGGAATCTTCAACCTTAAGAATGATACAATCATGAGCATCCAATTAGAGAAATTAGACAATTACAGATGGCGTATCCCAAAAACAGGCCAAATGCGCGTACCCGGACTGATTTTTTCGAGCCCTGAGCTGATAAAGATACTGCAAAAGGACCAGAGCCTGACTCAGGTAGCCAATGTTGCCACCCTTCCGGGCATCGTAAAGCATTCTCTGGCCATGCCGGACATACATTGGGGCTACGGATTTCCAATCGGGGGCGTTGCAGCCTTTGACCTGGATGAAGGGATCATCTCTCCGGGCGGTGTCGGTTACGATATCAACTGCGGTTGTCGGCTTATGACGACCCGGCTGAGTGCCTCTGAAATTCGACCTTTGATAAAAAACCTTGTATCGGCCCTGTTCAAAAACATCCCCAGTGGGGTGGGATCCACCGGGCGCATTCATCTATCAAAAAGCGATGAGGCCAAAGTAGCCGTTCAAGGGGCTGCCTGGGCCGTGAAAAACGGGTTTGGTGATTCTGAAGATCTGGAAAGAACCGAAGACCATGGCACTATGGCGGAGGCAGATCCTTCGGTCCTAAGCGAACGAGCGATTAAAAGGGGCAAAAACCAGTTGGGAACACTGGGATCAGGGAACCACTTTCTTGAAATTCAAGTTGTAGATCAGGTGTATGACCCGGAAAAAGCCGGTATATATAATATTCGTGAAGGTCAAATCACCATTTTCATCCATTCAGGTTCACGGGGTTTCGGCTATCAAATATGCGATGACTTCTTGAAAGAGATAAGTAATAAGGTCATAAAAGAAAAATTTGAACTGCCTGACCGTCAACTGGCCAGCGCCCGCCTGAGATCAAATCTGGGCAAACGCTACTTTGCGGCCATGGCATGCGCAGCGAATTATGCCTGGGCCAACCGACAGGTTCTTATGCACTGGGCCAAGGAGACGTTACTTGAGTCCCTTTCAATCAGCCCCGGAGAACTGGGCATGAAACTCCTCTACGATGTCTGTCACAATATCGCAAAAAAAGAACTGCATACCGTAGAAGGGGAACAAATCATGCTTTGCGTTCACCGAAAAGGCGCAACCCGCTCCCTCCCGCCAGGGCACCGTCTTCTGCCTGAGATTTATCGGAAAGTTGGTCAGCCTGTTCTCATCCCAGGCGATATGGGCACTTATTCTTACGTACTTGCAGGTACCGAAGGGGCAATGACACAAAGCTTTGGATCAAGCTGCCACGGTGCCGGACGCCTCCTGAGCCGCTCACAGGCAACAAAAAAGGCAAAAGGTCGATCAATCCGAAGCGAATTGGAAGCCAAAGGCATCTTCGTCCAATCCAGAGGCAAAAAAACGCTGGAAGAGGAAATGTCACTGTCCATGGATCTGGCTTGGCTTGCAAGGTTGCCCGGCTCAGGCCCCTCGGTGTCATAAAGGGTTGAAAAATCTGTCTGCAGTTGATTCGGAGAAATGTCATCATCTGGACGTTACAAATAGTTTAGCAACTTACCCCATCCAGGTCAAGCCGGAAGTACAAGAAATTCACTGCCTGGGGAAAATAAGAATACAACCGGAGGAACTTTTGGAAGCAACTGCAAAAACAGCATCCCTGATACTGGCGGCGGGAAGGGGCAGCCGCATGAAAGAATTCGACGGAAGCAAAACACTCCTCCCACTGCTTCCGGAAAAATCCCACTTCGAAGGAAGCAACCCTATTCTTTTGGAAATCCTGAACAATCTGCCATCCGGGCCAAAGGCCGTGGTTGTCAATCACAGGAAGAAAGAAGTGATGGAGGCCACACGGAATTATGATCTTACCTATTGTGAACAACCCGTGTTAAACGGCACAGGCGGAGCCTTGCTTGCAGCCCGTGAATTC
>JAFDJF010000633.1 GCA_019307645.1 Deltaproteobacteria bacterium | reverse complement strand
CCAGGGCAGGCCTGGAACCGTGAACGCTGAACCGATCAACCTAGGTTTTATCCTGTTAATCCGGCCTTAAGATTATTTGTGAGGAGCCCCCCCAGAATGGCCAGACATTCCATGTCCAGATACTGTTTGGCCCGCCGTTCAAAGAGCAGATGACACTGTGCCGGAAATTCATCGTCGGAATCATTGAAAAGAAGCAGCATGGGAATCTTGGGCAGGGCATTAATTTTTGCGTGAAGGTCGTAATTCAATTCTTTGGAATAAAGATAGCCTCCAAGTTCTGAACAAGCCTGCTTTAACGCCTTTAGTTTACCCTCAAAGTGACCTGCAATGGCCCTTTCGTTGTTTGCGTGAAAATGTGCCAACGGTGCGGCATCCTTAAAGTCTTTGTACGAGACCCACGTGTCCTCCAGGGGCGGGCGGGCGGGATGTTGGAGCAGATACTGGCACAAAACCACTTTTATGGAATGGTCCGGCTCCGTTCCGGAAGAATGAAGGATTCCGTTTTGCGAGATACAATAGGATTTTCCAAAGAGGGAGACAAAAACGCTTTCTCCTGTCCATTTACAACCTGTTTTTTGTGAAACATCCTTTAGGTCCAGCCCGTTTATCCGGACCAAATAATCTTGATAGATCTTTTCAAAAATGGGGGCCTTGCCGTTCATGTGATCTCCTGACCTTCGAACCCTTTAGAAGAATTGGTGGGCGCAGCCCACCCTACGACGCAATAAGCTCAAGTATCCGGGATCGCTACCATGCGGGAATTTTTTGAACCGCAGAATATCGAATAAAAAATGTAGAATGTAGAAGTATGGAATCGCTTCGCTCTATTTATTTACACAATTGACAAAAAATCCTTCCTTCGTCATTCGGATTTCATGTAATCGATATTCGTTATTTTGTCTTATTTTCTGTTCGATATTGGAAGTTTCCCGCCTATGGCGGGATTGGACGTTCATCTTTCATTTTTCCCTGCTTCTCCCTTTCTGACCTTCTCAACGTCCTCCCTTTCTACTTTCTGTTTTACATGCCTCCCAGCCTCATAGCCTTCCAGCATCCTAGCCCCCCAAATTATGCCTCCCGCGGTCTCCATTTGTCTATCAAATAATATCGTGCTGTATTTTGAGCAGCGGGTTCTGTTCATAGCCCTTGAAAGAATGCACTTAATCTCATACTATTTCGAGGATTAAAATTTGAGTCTGACTCAGAGATTGGGAAAAATAGCCATTCTCGGACAGCCTCCCGGCAGAGGAGTGATAATATGAATACCGTTCTGACAGGTCTTGACCGCATCTCCGAGGGCTATTGGGAAAAGCTGAAAGGTTACAGGCTGGGCCTTCTTGCCAACCAGGCCTCCCTGGACAGCAGGCTGAATACGGCGGGGGATATCGTTAACCGACTTCTTCCCGGCCAGTTGAAAGCCCTCTTTGGTCCCCAGCATGGTTATGGCGGGGAGGATCAGGACAACATGGTGGAAACCGGCCATTCAACAGACGAGGCTTCCAATATCCCCGTCTTCAGCCTTTATTCAGAAACAAGAGCGCCTCTTCCACACACGCTTAAAATGATAGACCTCCTGATCATCGATCTCCAGGATGTGGGAACCCGGGTTTATACGTTTGTTTCTACAATGCTTAACTGTCTGAAGGCTGCGGCAACGCATGGCAAGAGAGTCCTGGTGCTGGATCGCCCCAATCCTCTGGGTGGTGAGATTGTGGAAGGGAACCTCCTTATGCCTGAACTGTATTCATTTGTAGGGCCGTATAAAATCCCCATGCGCCACGGCCTGACAATGGGGGAGATGGCCCGGATGCTTAACCATGAATTAGGTCTGGGCTGTGATCTGGAGGTTCTTCCCATGCAGGGGTGGCATCGGGAGATGCGATGGAATGAAACAGGATTGAGATGGCTTATGCCATCCACCAATATGCCTTTTCCGCAGACGGCGGAGGTCTATCCAGGACAGGTGATCTGGGAAGGGACGAACCTTTCTGAAGGAAGAGGGACCTGCCGGCCTTTTGAGATCTTCGGGGCGCCGTATGTGGACACGGCAGCAATAAAAAATCGGCTCGAACCGGAAGCGGCAGCCGGATGTTGTCTCCAGGAATATTCCTTTCGGCCGACGTTTAACAAATGGCAGGGAGAACTGTGCCGAGGATTCATGATACATGTCCTCGACGCCAATATTTATCAGCCTTATTTTACTTCCATTACCCTGCTGAAAACAATCAGGGAAATACACCCGGAGGACTTTGAATGGAAAGAGCCGCCATATGAGTACGAATACGAGAAAAAGCCCATTGATTTAATCACAGGTGATTCATCTATCCGGCGGGAGCTGGAAGCGGGTGTTCCGGTTTCAATCATGAGGGACAAATGGCAGGAAGATCTGGCGTCTTTTGTCCGATGGAGAAAGGAATATCTTCTTTATTAGTCGCATATGATTAATCTTTTTTTTGTGTCTCCCCGTTGATCCATCTGTCAAGGGCTTCTTTGTCGAATCTCCAGACCCTTCCAATCCGGATTGCTGG
>JAFDJF010000632.1 GCA_019307645.1 Deltaproteobacteria bacterium | reverse complement strand
GTCAATTTAGACCGGTGTTGCATTTGCGGAAGATCGTACACCGGGGCAGGAAGGGCAGTCTTTAAGCGGACCAGGGGTGGCATTGCCTGCCTCAATTGCGAGCACGAATCCGGAGTTTGTCCGGGTATGGGATCGGATGCAATAAAAGGGTTGAGGCAAATACAGTCAGCGCCCTTAAACGAAATAAATGGGGTACAATTGACCGAAGAGGCAATTCGCGAGATCAAGCCTGTGCTGAAGCTTCATATCGAATACCGGGTCGGGCAGAGGTTGAAGAGTGCCAAGTATCTGGAATGATTCTGGTTACAAGAATGCTGGGACGCTAGGATGCTGGGAAGCTCAAATCCTGGTTACGGATCACTCAATGCTTCTAAATTAAGGGTTCTGAATATGCTTAAATATCCAGGATTGGCACCATGCGGGAAATATTTTGAACCGCAGAATATCGAATAGCGCCTCCGGTTTCGCTTCCAGCCCGTAGGGCTTACAGGCCGGAGGGTAGAGCCTACGCCTCGGAGAGAATGACAAATGACGAAGTATGGAATCGCTTCGCTCTATTTATTTTATATGATTGATAAAAACTCCTTCCTTCGTCATTCGGAGTTCATGTAATCGTTATTCGTTATTTGGTCTTATTTAAGCCTGGTTAAATGAATAGCCCAGGTAACAAATTGGTCATTTGTTGATTTAACCGCATTGACTGAATACTGTTTGTTGGTCACCACTACAACATCTCCAGTGCACAAGCCATAGACACGCCGCCGCCTCCACATAGCGATGCCAGGCCCAGGGCCTTGCCGCGTTTTTTCATGGCATACAGAAGGGTGGCCATGATGCGGCAACCGGTTGACCCTACCGGGTGACCGAGGCCGATCCCGGAGCCGTTTACATTTGTTATTTCCCGATTCAAACCAAGTTCTTTTTCCACCCCCAGGTATTGGGCGGCAAATGCCTCGTTCATTTCAATCAGCTCAAAATCTTCCAGCTTTAGACCGGGGGCCCTTTTAAAGAGGTCTTTGAGCGCGGGAACAGGGCTCAGGCCCATGACAGAAGGATGACAGGCCCCTCTGCCCACAGCCCGTATGCGTGCAATGGGCTGAATGCCGAGTTCTTTTGCCTTTTCTGCCGACATGATGACCATTGCACTGGATCCGTCGTTGATGCCTGAGGAATTTCCTGCTGTCAGTTTCCCAACCTTGGGAATAAAGGCAGGCGGGAGTTTGGCCAGTTGGTCCATTGTGAGCCCCGGGCGGAAGTGTTCGTCTTTATCAAAAACTATCGGAGGCTTCCCCCTTTTTTGAGGGATCTCAATGGGCACGATCTCTTCCTTGAAATCACCTTCCAGTGTGGCCCTTTCAACGTTGTTGTGGCTTCGCAGGGCGACTTCGTCCATTTCTTCCCGGCTGATATTGTGCAACTGGGCAATGAATTCGGCAGTATGCCCCATGTTATAGGGCTTCCCCTTAAGAAGATCCAGAGGCATGCCTTCCTTTACGGGGCCTTCTTCAGGATGCGGAAAGTGATAGGAGCCGCAGAACTGGGCATGAATCAAGGCATCTACAAATGTTGCATCTCCCAGGCGGTAACCCCAGCGGGCTCTTGGTACGACAAAGGGCAGGCCGGACATCTGTTCGACACCCCCGGCCAGGATGATATCGGCCATATTGGCCTGGATCATGGCCATTCCTGAAACCACTGCTTCCATGGCTGAGATGCAGACCCGGTTGACGGTAACCGCAGGTACGTGATCGGGTATGCCGATCATAAGGGCGGAGACGCGAGCCACATTGAGGGCATCAACAGGCTCAGCGCAGCAGCCGATTCGCACATCATCAATCATGCCGGGATCAATGCCGGCGCGTTTCACCGCTTCTTTCATGGTTACGCATGCGATTTTTTCAGAGCTCACATCTTTAAGCGTCCCTCCAAAGGCACCGATGGCCGTTCGGCATGCAGAAACAATGACGACTTCTTTCATGATTAGCTCCTTTCGAAAGTTCCATTGTTATGGGAGTTTACCACGGGAGTTCACGGAATGACCTTCCGCGGCCCCAACGAAAAAAGCCCGCCTCATGGGGGGGCTTTTAAACTATAACTGAACCGTAAGAATGGCACGTGGGAGGGATTATGTTTGTTCCTTGGAAGCCAGTTCTCTCAAGATTTCGGCATTCTTTTGAATACGCTTCTGGTTCTTCTTAAGGTTAACCTTGTTGGATTTTGCTTTTCTTGCGCGGACCAGCATGGTCTGTTTTCTATTGGAACCCATTTTGACATCTCCTTAACTGAGTGAACATATTAAGCGTTTGGATCTATACACCGAATACCGGGTTCTGTCAAGACTAAATCCTCAGGGTCGGGTGCACTGACAGCAAACCTTTTATTGATTATAGACAAGGTGCCTGTTAAGTTAAGTAGTGCCCATCCATAAATGGTCTTTTTGTCCAATATCTGCGTTATGCTCAAAAAATAATCCTCGGAATATCAACTATATGCCTGCGGTTATTTTTTTCGCATGCCTTGATTTTGAAC
>JAFDJF010000631.1 GCA_019307645.1 Deltaproteobacteria bacterium | reverse complement strand
CTGGCTAAGGGACTGGCACGTCTGGAGGCAAACAATCCGGAACTTGAAAGGTCTGCACGTGAAAAAAGCCTGCAGGGAGCTATCATCGTGATGCAACCAAAGACCGGTTATGTGCTGGCAATGGTCGGGGGCCGCAATTACGGTGTCAGTCAGTTTAACAGGATTACTCAGGCCCGACGACAGCCTGGAAGTGCGTTCAAACCCTTTGTATTTTTGAGCGCTATGGATGAATTCACAACCGCCTCCATATTATCCAATGAGGCCAGGTCATACGAGGTGGACGGAGAGTTGTGGGATCCGCAAAACTATGGGACAATACCTGAGACAAATGTGAGTCTGAGAACGGCTCTTGCCAAATCCATCAACATCGCTACAGTTGATCTGGCCGTTCAGATCGGTGTCCAACAAATCGTCAGTACGGCAGAACGGTTTCACTTTTCAACACCACTCAGACCCTATCTGTCCATCTCACTGGGGGCCTCTGAGGTGATTCCTCTGGAACTGGCGCGTGCATACTGCACATTTGCTGCCGATGGTGTACTGCCATACCCATTGTTGCTTAAGGCAGTCGTGGATGAAGAGGAAAAAATCCTTGAGCGGCAACATATGGACATCGAGACGGTTATCTCTCCTGCAAAGGCTTATATTATGACTTCCATGCTGCGAAGCGTGATAGAGGAGGGAACCGGTCGTTCTTTAAAAAATATGGGGGTTTCTTTCCCTGTGGCAGGAAAAACAGGAACGACCAACAGCTTCAAAGATGCCTGGTTTGTGGGCTATACACCCGATATCCTGGCACTTGTATGGGTTGGCTTTGATGATGGAGACTCTATTGGCGCAACAGGTTCATCCGCAGCAATGCCCATATGGGCAGATTTAATAAATGCTGTACCTCAGTATGTATCAGGTGAATGGTTCAAGGTACCCCCCGGGGTAGTAAAACGGGTTGTCTGTCCGGAAAGCGGGCAGCTTGCCATTCGATTCAAATGCCCCAAGCGGGTGGAAGAGGTTTTCTTATCGGATAATGCACCTGAGAAAGACTGTCCGGTCCACCAGAATGAGAGTATGTTGCAACGGTTTATAGGGAGGATTAAAGATTTATTTTCAGATTTTTAAAACCATATGGGTGTTCATTATTTTCGGGGTTTTTCTTGCCGTGTCCGGCTGTGCAAAGAGGGTTTCTATTTCCCCTCCGGTGCCGCAAAAGGGCCGGTCTGTCGAGACCGGGGTGCCGGGAAAAGGTCTGGAAGACCTCAGCCCCCATGCTCAGGCTTCGCTGCAACTGACTGAACAGGGACGATCGCTTCTGGAAAACGGCAAAGCTAACAATGCAATCAGGACGTTTGAGCGGGCAATTAATTTGAATTCGACAAACGGCCTGAATTACTATTACCTGTCAGAGGCCTGGCTTTTTAAGGGGAAGTTTAAACAGGCAGAGGAATTCAACAGTCTGGCAGAGATCTATCTGAAGGCATCTCCGGAGTGGGCGCTGAGGGTGAGGACGCAGAGAGGGCGGATTGAGGAGCTTAACAAATGAGCCAGCTCTAAAATGCGGAGTCTATTTCATCTGCCACCCGCTCAGCGGCCTCTGCCGGATTCTTTGCATCGCGAATAGGGCGGCCCACAACAATGTAATCCGCCCCCTTTTCCACAGCGATCTTCGGTGTAACAACCCGCTTTTGATCATCCTGCCCCACAATAGACCATTCAGGTCGAATGCCTGGTGTGACCGCGATCAACTCGTGCCCCAGCTCCTTTTTTACCAAAGACACTTCATGACCTGAACACACGATGCCATGGCAGCCTGCCTCTTTTGCTATTCGTGCCTTTAAAAGGACCAGGCGGGTAAGGTCGCGGGCATATTTTTCTCTATACCCCAACTGTGAAAGGTTTTCTTGATTGAGGCTTGTCAGGACAGTTACTGCCAGAATTTTGGTTCCCCCAGGGTTGTTTTCAGCGACGCCCTTCAGGATTTCTCCTCCTTCATCGCAATGTACAGTTATAAACTCGGGGCCATAGCTGCTTGCAACCATAAAGGCCCTTTTCACAGTGGCAGGGATATCGTGAAGTTTCAGATCCAGGAAGATGCCCGCGCCACCTGCATTATGGATTGACTTGAGTATCTTTGGTCCCTGGCTGATGAAAAGCTCTAAACCTACTTTGAAGAGGCCTACCTTGTCCTTCAGGATATCCACGTAATGCATGGCCTGGTCATAATCCGGCAAGTCCAGGGGGAAAATAATGAAGTCTTTTGGCTCTTTCATAGGGTATCCCTCATTGAGTGTCGTTGAGTTGTCGGGTAAGAGACGTCGGTGATCCCAGGGTGAGTCTTGCCAAAAAATTATGGACACAAGCGGAAAAAAACACTATATTTGCCCACAACTTATTTGGATCAATACTGTCTGCCTAAGTTTTCAGATCTTCACGATTCAAGAATGACGTTCTTGAGCCACCGTAGCTCAGTTGGTAGAGCACCTCACTCGTAATGAGGATGTCTGCGGTTCGACTCCGCACGGTGGCTCCAGTAAAAT
>JAFDJF010000100.1 GCA_019307645.1 Deltaproteobacteria bacterium | reverse complement strand
CAATATCGGTCACGGAACAGTATTCACTGGCTGCTCCCGAATCAGGAGGACCTTTTCTTGCCGGTCAGGCCATTATGTTCATTCCGAAATCGCAATAGGTTACGAATCGAGCATTTCCCTGGCATGAGCAACGGCGCTCGATGTAATCTCTTTTCCCCCCACAAGACGCGCGATTTCCTGGACCCTCGTCTCATCATCCAGCTCCGAAATGAGGGTATGTGTTCTGCCGTTTGATACCTCCTTTTTCACAAGGAAGTGGGTCTTTCCCTGGCTGGCAATCTGCGGCAGGTGAGTGATGCATATTATCTGATGGTATTCGGCCAGAGAGAGGACCTTCTCCCCAACCACCTCTGCCGTGGCACCGCTGATACCGGAATCAACTTCGTCAAAGATAATCGTCTCCACAGAGGCAGTCCGTGCAAGGATTGTCTTGATTGCCAGCATGATTCTGGAAAGCTCACCACCCGAGGCTATCTTTGAAAGCGGCCTCAGTTCCTCACCCACATTAGGAGAAATGAGGAATTCAGGACGGTCAAAACCATCGGCCCGTATCTCACCGGTCTTCTCTTTCCCGTCTTGTCCGCCGTCAGTGCGATCCCCGTCAAACTTTACCTGAAACCGGGTCTCCCGCATATGCAGGTGCTGTAGTTCCTTTTCCACTGCCTTTTCAAGCTTTTTGGCCGCCTTTTTCCTCTTTCCGGAAAGGTCCCCTGCCCTGTCTGTGACGTCCGCGTCTAACTCCTGACGTTCTGCTTCCAATTGGCTCAGACGCTCCTTTTTTTCGTCCAGATCGTACATCATGGCGGCCAGCCTGTCCCTGGAAACGTGAACATCATCGAGCGTCGGCCCGTATTTCCGTTTGAGCGTGTTTAACAGCTCAAGCCTATCCATGACTTGCTCCAGTCTGTAAGGGTCCATGTGTACCTCGTTCTGGAAATCCCTGAGCCCAAAGGAGATGTCTTCGAGGGTCACTTCAATCTCTTTAAGACCGTCACGGATAGAACACAGTCGGGGATCTAACTCAGCCCCCATATCCATCCGCTTTGCGCATTGGGAGATGGAAGAAAGAACAGAGTCGCTCCTTTCATAAATGGTCTGGTACCCTTCCGAGACAATCTCCCGCAGTTCTTCCGCATGCTGAAGGCGCCTTTTTTCTTCGGCCAGGGCCTCGTCTTCTCCAGGGATGATCTCTGCCTCTTCAATCTCCCGGATCTGGAAACGCGTCAACTCCTGTTTTCCCGATGTATTGTTGATTTCTTTTTCCAGACGAGTTTTTTTCTCTTTTAACAACTGACACTTATTGAATACACCGGCTAACTCCGTCCGCTCTTCCGAAAGCCCGCCAAAGTCATCCAGCAAATAAAGATGATTATCCGGTTTCAGGAGAAGCTGATGCTCATACTGCCCTGAAATGCTGATCAATGTACTGCCCAGTAGAGACAGCATCTGCAAGGTGACAATGGCGCCATTGACGGAGATTCTGTTTCTGCCTTCACGGGATACGGTCCTCTTGATCAGCAGTTCTCCATCAAAAGGACGCCCCAGATCGGTTAATATTTCTGAGGGAAGCCTGTCCTGGGGAAAGGAAAAAAGGGCCTCTACCCTGGCTTCTCTGCACCCGCTTCGAATGAGATCCGCCGACGCCCTCCCACCGAGGATCAGGTTCATGGCATTTATGACAATGGATTTTCCCGCACCGGTCTCTCCGGACAGGATATTGAGTCCGGGCCTCAGGGAAATCTCAATATTCTTGATAATGGCAAAATCTGTTATGTTTAGCTGAACAAGCATGGATATTGGCCATCCTGCCTCAATTCTAAAAATAATGTCCGGACCAGCATTGTGACATATTACCACTGGAATCTCCACAATCAAGGCCTTTTCCCAGGGACACGTCAAAGTCGATGAAGGAGGGGCTCTATTCTTTAGACAAATACCCTGTTCATCCAGTTTTTTGATACACCAAACGGTTTTTCCACACAAAACCCAAGGAACACGCTATGTCGCTCTGGAAACATGAAGAAAATCCCGATAAAATCGGGATTAATCGTGAACCTCGAACCCTGAACCTGAGTAGTTATGATAAACACATGTATAAAATGATACACACAAAAGCATGAAAAAACGACTGGAATAACATTCCCATTGGTTATTATAGAATTGATTTTATCCTGAAATTTCATTATGTTGACTAGTTTTTTTCAAAATGTTCCTTGCTGTGGCATGTCAGTTGCTTGCTATGTATTGCAGAGAGGGATATACAGCCGGCATTCATGGGTCAGGACTCAGAAAGGCCCACTGCTAATCAATCCGGCTGAGAGACATTTGGGTTGACCATAAAAAATATGCACAGGAGGTAACGTTATGAAGAAAGCCATTGTTTTTGTAGCTATCCTTTGTCTTTTATTTTCTGCCCGGGTTTGGGGAGAAGCCATTGACATGGTCAGCGTCACTGAGCAGGAACCATTCTCCATTGAGATCACGGCAACCTATTCCGGGTGTGATTCAGAAAACTATTTTGCTACGGTTTCGGAGGAAGAAAAAAATGTCACCGTACTTATTCCCTCAGATTCGAACCCGAATCTTCCGCCTGGTTTTAATTCGCTGGAATCAATCTGTAATTTCAGTATAGAATTTTCCCCGCCGGGAGAGGATTATGAGATCATTGTGATTCTGTATCAGGGCATGCCCGGATTCGATGGGAGCGTGCTGGACCTGAAAACTTTAACAGTAGGATCTGCCTGCGAACAGACAGTTAACGAGTCTGATATAGACGGTGATGAGGTCCCGGATGCTTATGATAATTGTCCCTGTAATCCCAACAATGACCAGGAAGACTTTGATAATGACGGGATTGGGGATGTTTGCGATACGGTTGAAACAATTGTCATAGGTGGTTGCGATACGGATGTAGTAGATTTGATCTATAACGGCCAACTCATCTCGGAACGGATTAATGAATGTGCAAAAGAGGGAAAAAGGCACCGCCACTTTGTAAGGCATGTTGCCCGCCTTACTCACAAGCTGAAAAAGGAAGGTGTTATCACCTGGAAGGAGAAAATGGCTATTCTAAGGTGTGCGGCAAAAACCAGAATCCGTTAGTATTAGCACTGACTCCCAGCCGAGTTAAAGTGATTTAAACAAAAAGCAGGGCCATTGATTTGGCTCTGCTTTTTTTGTCAGAGCTGTATACCAAAGCATGGGTCACAAGACCACATTAGAGGAAGTCTTTTGATAGTAAGGGTTTGCGCAAAGCTCGGCCGGAAAATCCCGAGGCTACCATAACTCCTTCCACGCCTGTATTGCCGCTTGAGCAGCTGGACTCCTGATCACATGGTTATTATAACCGCCGCCTCCCAGAACGATGAGATTTTTTCCTCCGGGTATGCTGGTCCTGATGTACAAATGCTCATCCTGCACCAAAGGCGATGATGTGATATTGCCTGCCTCCTGCTCGAATATTACTGCGCCATCCACCATGTTCAACGCAAACAGCATGCCCGTAGCGCCTTCTCCACTGATAACCCCTTCAGATGCGGAGGTGCCGAAATAGACCGTTCCAGCGGCGGCAGATGCCGAAGTGAAAATTCGATGCCCCTGAGGAACGGCCTTATACCAGTCCAGTGCAACCGAACCTGCATTGCACTCGCCTTTACCGTTATTGTCAACATAGGCAAAGAAGTGGCAGGACGTATCCGCAGTGTTGATATTTTCATCAAAACAGGGACTGTCACTGGTGCCAAAAAACAACCTGATATTGTATCCAACATCGCCTTGTTGACTGTAATCGTTGTCCACAACTGCCGTAGGAGAAGCGCAGATGGGTTGGAACTGCTGATCCACGGGCACAGCGTGCAAAAAACCAAGGCTGTCTTCGTAAGAAAAAACCGTATTGATCACGCATTGATCGACGGTATATCCCGGGGTGCCAAGATCATCCGGGATATTCATTTTGAACATGAATCCCTTATCCGTCCCGATATATATCCGGTCCACATATCCATTCCCGTCAGAATCTATAACTGCGGGCCGCCCGCCGGGGACGCCTCTCATTCCATCATCAATACCATCGCCGTTTCTGTCTATGCCTGCGTGCAAAAACACCCGACTCAAAACACTCCCGTCTGCAATATCGATAAGATATACAGAAGGATCAAGAGTTGCTTCTGAGATCTCTCCTGACACGATAAAGGCAACCCATCTTTTTAACCCGCCCAGCGCAATTTGTCCGACCTGCGCCACAGCTGGAGAGGACCGGCTTCTGAAAAGATCCGGATCAGAAAATTCCCATAAAAAAAGAGGCCTTTCAGGATCCGTGATATCAAGACAAAATATTGCGTCACCGCCACTTCCTTCACCGCAAAGCAAAACGGTACGCCATTGTCCGTTACAATACACGTCTGCTATGGTCGGGGAGGCATCCACACGGGCCTGATCTTCACCCTTCAAGAGATTATTTTTTAGCCTTGCAACGAGGTTCGGGGCAATAAACGCCCACAACTCCGCACCGCTGCCATAATCCGGGGCTTTTTCTCCGTCACCGATATTCTGCCACCGGAAATCAGGAGGTGAAATCGAATAAAGCGCAAGCAACTTACTCCATTGCTCATTAAAAGAGGAATCAGCATCTAAAACCTCCCATTTGAAATAACCCTGTTTTTCGACGACAGCGCTTTCCGCGTTATCACCCCAGCGAAACCGGCCCGCATCAAAAGCATGAAGCATACCGTCTCTTGAGCCGACACATACAACCGTTCGCCGTTCACTATTGGCCGCCAAAAACGAATCGAACCCTTGCCGCTCGGTTTCAGTGATATCGGTTCCATAGTACCATGTAGGTCTGCCTGGCGGGGTAACCACTGCCGGGACACTGTAGGCAACGGCCCCGAGAAGCCATTCCTTTTGGGTACTTGACCCATCGCTGTAACCCCTGACCCACTGGACCAGATAGTTTCCGTCGGACTCATCGAAACTGCCGTCGCCGTTTAAGTCATGCATGTATCCGCTGGAGGATACAGGTGTGTTATCAAGGCCCAGGTGAGCATTGCTTACATTGCTGTTATTGAATGCCAGCATGGACGCGTTTGCTGTATAGTAAGCGTAACTGCATTGGATGGGGGCCCCCATTCCGGGCGGCTCCTCAAAAGTAACATTAAATGTCCCGCTAAACCGGTTAATGGTTCCCGTTCCGCCAAAATCACCTCGCAGGTCTTTTATGTGCTCATCATGAAAAATTTCACGCGGGTCAGAAACCCTGACGGTGGTGGCCACGACCGGGTGATAAAGTGTCCCGGAAAAAGTCTTTGTGATGCCGTTTCCCGTCGCAATCGTCACACCCATCACTCGGGTCACCCTGATATGGGGAAAATAGATATTTCTTTCACCAGGTCCCATGGCATTTAACACTTTGCCGGCGTCCCAGAGTTCAGCCTTTTCGGTGCGGCAAGGGTCCACGGGATCATACATTCTGGTTGCCGTCACATGGCCCCATGGCAACTTTTCCGCCCCGGAAATTTCGGGGATCTCATAGTATCCGGAGAATAAAAGATTTGCCAGTACAACGGGTGAAGATGGTGAGAAACTGCTGTGTGTTGCAACATCGGCCAAATCCTGTACAGAAACGCTGCCGGTACTGCCATCGTCCGGATTTGCAGACGCTGCGCCAAAAATAATGACCATTAAAAATGAGAAAAAAAAGATTGCCCGGGCTCTGATTGTCATTTTTGACCACCTGTTTCCTATCCTTAATAAAAACTGATATCTAAGATACATGATCTAGACATGCATGCCAGGTCTCCTTAGGGCTCGCGCAAAAATAAATTCACATTTTGCGCGAACCCTTAATTGGAAGCCTTATTGAACCGTGAAGTCGGAAATGGCGCGAACGTCCATGCTGCGGGCACCGGCCTGTGCAAGGTATCCTGTAATCGCTTCACCGGAAGCCTGTCCGAGCAGGATCACCTCTACGCTGCTCGTCGTCCCCCTGGGACCTGTTGCAGCTGACCGGATGTACAGCAACCGGTCTGTGTCGTTGGTGATACCGCCCTTGTCGTCAGGATTGTTCCATACGGTAACAGTATTGTGACTGTACAACCTTTCCCCGTCATCCATGGCTTGATCGGTTGCCCAGACAGCACCCCCGGAAGAATTCGTATCAGTAGCGGCGTTAACACCTTCTACGGTTCCGTTCAATGCAAAGTCCCAGTCAGGGGTCTGGCCTGATGCGATTTTTGCCTGGTTTCTGCCTGTGAACTCGGTCTGAAGCCTTGTTTTTATATGCCCAATCCCCGCCTCTGCAGTGTAAAAGGTCTTTTTATAAGATCGTTCATTGGCGGCTATCCCCATCTCGATAGTGGCTGTTGTTGTCGCCCCCTTGCCCATAAGCGTTAAGAGCAGCAATATGAGCATAACGACCACCAGGACTGCGCCTTTGTCATCGTTCGCCACGAATTTTTCTTTCATACAATTTTCCATTCTACGCATATAGCTTCACTCCCCTGTTTACGTCAGGTTTTATTGGTAAATTGAAATATCGTATATTATTCTCTGGATTTAATGCAGGAGAGCATAATCGCTCTTTTATTGTCATGCCGTGTAACATAAACCCTGATATACTTTTCCGGACTGCCGGCCGTGTTGTCCAACACGCTCCAGGTAATTGCGTAACCCGGTGGAGGGTTGGGATCTACATGCGCCGCATCCCAAACGCCATTGTTGTTTGAATCCGCATATGGTTCTTTCTCATCCCGAAGTCCATTGCCGTTTGAATCAGTATATGACTCAGAGCCTCCCGCAGTTGCCGCATCATCAATCAGGTCCGGGTCTGTGGAAATCCGACTGTATTCAAGCGCCATTAGTTCTTCAAGCCGACTCTGTGCCAGATTTGTTGCCTCTGTAATGTGATTGGCGGATGAGTTGGTAGTGACGGCCGAGATCTGCATTGAACCTACCGCGAAAAAACCTATGCTCAAAACAACAATGGCTACCATAACCTCCACCAGAGTGAAGCCCTTTTCAGACTGATTCACGACCTGAGGACGTATCATTAAACCGGCAATTAAATATGCAAATCCAATTTTTATAAACTGATAGAAATAAACGTTAAGCCCAAATAAACAATCAACGTCCAACGTCGAACATCGAACGTCCAACGTCGAACTGTGGTACGCCTCCGGCGTGTCATTTTTATAAAAATCAACGGAGCAAAACGACTTCATTCTTCGACGTTCGATGTTGGACGTTCGACGTTCAATGTTCATTTCTTGTTTTGTTCCTCTTTTTAATTGCCGGGCTATTACCTGAACCTTGCATAAACAATCTTGAATGGAATTTTTAGAAAACATAATTTCAAATGGCTAATTATTGGGCCACACGCCCATATTCCGGCACCTTACAGTCGCG